>CBJNAT010000061.1:0-9203 GCA_966434585.1 uncultured Gammaproteobacteria bacterium
GGGCCGACATGGGATAGTGATGGTGGTTGTTGTGCCAACCTTCCCCGAAGGCGAGCAGCGCGAGCAGCCAGTTGTTGCGGCTGTCATCGGCGGTCGCGTACCGCCTACGGCCGAAGCGATGACAGAGGGAGTTGATGCTGTACGTGATGTGATAGCAGACGACCGTCGAGATGAAGAAACCCCACACCAGCATCTGCCAGCCATTCGTGCCCCACTGAGGCGCGGTCGCTTCGAGCATCGCGCCGAGCGCGAACATCAACAGCGCGAGCGCGAAGGGCACTGCAATGTCGAAGCGATCCAGCCAACGCAGCTCCGGGTAGCGAGCCAGATCCCGCACGCGGCGAAGATCGGGAGCAAAGCTCTGCTCGGTAAGGAACCAGCCCATGTGTGCACGCCAAAACCCGTGCTGCTGCGGCGAGTGTGGGTCGGCGGGACGATCCGCGTGCGCGTGGTGACGACGATGATGCGCAGCCCACCACAGGGGCCCTCGTTGCACGGCTGAGGCGCCGAGAACCGCGAACACGAACTGCAGCGCACGGGACGTCTTGAACGAGCGGTGCGAGAAGTAGCGATGGTAGAAGCCCGTGATCGCAAACATCCGCAGCGCGTACATCGCGATTGCAACGATGACGGCGATCGGACTCACTCCGACCCATACGGCACTCAGGCAGGCGACATGCATCCCTAGGAACGGCAGCACGCGCAGCCAGGCGATGCGATTCGAAGCCGCGACAGGCAAGTTGGCAGAGGTGTCGAACCACAGTCGCAGCCGGTCTTTGACGTGCAGGGTTGAGGTCATCGCGCAGTCGCCAAGTGTGTTCGGTGCTATTTACGCGGTGTCGGCGTAAACGGATTCACGTGAATCCGCTCGGGCGCCGTCGTCGTAAGTGAGGGCATGAACGGCCCCACGGGAACGTTGACCACCCATGTTGCTGCTGCTTGCAGTTGCGCTGACCGCAGGCTCGATGCTGCTGCTTTGGCTCGTCTCGTTGAGACTGCGCAACTTCAGCTATGTCGATCTCGGCTGGGCGATCAACTTTTCGTGGCTGGCCGTGCTGTACGGCACTTTGGGTCCGGGCGATGGCCTGCGGCGCGCGTTGATTGCGGGCATGTTCGGATTGTGGAGCGCGCGGCTCGCGGTGCATCTAGCTCGCAGGATCATTGGCCATCCCGAGGAAGGGCGGTATGTGGACCTACGGCGTCGCTGGGGCGCCGGCGGTCATCTCAACCTGAAGTTCCTGCTGTTCTTCCAGGCGCAGGCTGCACTGAATCTATTGCTGGCTGTGCCGCTGATCTTGGCGACCGCCAATACTTCACCCGCGCTGCATCCCTTGGAGATTGCAGCCGTGGCGTTGTGGGTTGTAGCGCTCGCGGGCGAGAGCCTCGCCGATGCGCAGCTCGCTCGCTTCAAGAGCGATCCACGCAACCGCGGTCTGGTGTGCGAGATCGGCCTGTGGCGCTACTCGCGACACCCGAATTACTTCTGCGAGTGGCTCATCTGGATCGCGTACGCGCTGTTCGCGCTGGCTTCCCCTCTGGGGTGGCTCGCGCTGCCCCTGCCCTTCCTCATGCTGCATCTGCTGCTCAGTGTCACCGGTGTGAAGCCGACGGAGGAACAAGCCTTGCGTACCCGAGGTGAAACTTATCGCGACTATCAAGCGCGAGTGAGCGCGTTTGTGCCGCTGCCCCGTCGCAACCGTATGCCACTGTCCATGCGACTGCTCGAGCGCAGCGTGCTGCCGGACTGGCTCATCCGGATGGGCATTCGCCGCCTACTGCGACAGCGGCTCCGCGAAGAAGACCAAGGCGAACCGCGAGCGCAACAAGCGCGACTGATGCGCTTCATCGCACAACTCAAGGAGAGCGCGGTGGCTGTCGAGACCCAAGCGGCTAACGATCAGCACTACGAAGTGCCCTCGAAGTTCTTCCAATACGCACTCGGTCCGCATCTGAAGTATTCGTGCTGCTTGTACGCCAACGGGGGCGAAAGTCTCGGCGAGGCCGAGGAAGCCATGCTCGAGCTGACCATCGAACGCGCGCGCATTGGCAATCGCGATCGGATCCTGGAGCTCGGCTGCGGTTGGGGCTCGCTGACTCTCTACATGGCCCAGCGCTTTCCATCGAGCCGCATCACCGCGGTCTCGAACTCGCGCGCGCAGCGTGAGTTCATCCTGCAGCGCGCGGCCGAACGTGGTCTCACGAACGTCGAAGTGCTCACGTGCGATGCCAACGTGTTGCAGTTCCCCCAAGGCACGCAGTTCGACCGCGTCGTCTCGGTGGAAATGTTCGAGCACATGCGCAACTACCACAGGCTGCTCGAACGCGTGGCCTCATGGCTCAAACCCGGCGGTACGTTGTTCGTGCACATCTTCGTGCACCGCGAGTACGCCTACGCATTTGAAGTGCGCGATGCGACGGATTGGATGGCGAAGTACTTCTTCAGCGGCGGCATCATGCCCAGCCGCGATCTACTGCTGTACTTTCAGAATCATTTAAAGATCCGCGACCAGTGGCATGTGGACGGCCGCCATTACTCGCGAACCGCCGAACACTGGCTTGCCAACATGGATCGCTCGCGAGAGCAGATTTTGCCGGCTTTCCAGCAACGCTACGGCGATGACGCGCTGAAGTGCTGGCACTACTGGCGCATCTTCTTCATGTCGTGCGCGGAGCTGTGGGGGTTCAACCGCGGCCGCGAGTGGTTCGTCTCGCACTACCTGTTCGAGAAGCCATGATGGCCCTCTATCTCTGGGTCAATGCATTTCTCTATGCGCTGTTCGCCGTGTGGACGACGCTCAGCCCGCTGAAGACCTCGAGCAGCATGGGCTTCGAGGTGCTCTCGAGCAGCGGTCGCTCGGAGTATCTCGTCGTGTACGGCGGAATAGAGCTGGGCTTTGCTGTGTTCTTTGCGCTCACCGCATGGCAGGCACAGTGGCAACGGCTGGGCGTGATCTTCGCCGTGTGTCTATATGCGCCGATCGTGCTGTATCGCGTCATCACCGTATGGAAGTTC
Organism: uncultured Gammaproteobacteria bacterium; assembly: GCA_966434585.1. GTDB lineage: Bacteria > Pseudomonadota > Gammaproteobacteria > Steroidobacterales > Steroidobacteraceae > DATELY01. The sequence goes on from CBJNAT010000061.1 coordinate 3,014, forward strand.
TGGCCGGTAAAGCCGCTGACGCTGCAGGTAGGCTCATTGGAAGTTGCGTTGCTTGTGGTGGGGCTGGTGCTTTTGTTGCGGGGGCGGTAAAGCCTGGCACCAGTCAGTGATCGGCGCATGTTCCGCTCCCGGTTATCCCCGCGACAACCGGTGGATAAGCTTCACTTCTCGAACGCCCCCCGATACGTCTCCCGCAACACATTCTTCTGCACCTTACTCATCGCATTCCGCGGTAGCTCATCGACGATGAACACACGCTTAGGCGTCTTGAACGCCGCGCGCTGGGTGCGGAGCTTCGCAACGATGTCCTCGGCCGTGATCGCTGCACCCGGCTTGATCGTCACTGCCGCGGCGACCGCTTCGCCAAAATCCGAATGCGGAATCCCGAAGACAGCGCTTTCGACGACGCCTTCGATTGCATCGATCGCCTCTTCGATCTCTTTCGGATAAATATTCAAGCCGCCGGAGATGATCAGATCCTTGGCGCGGCCCACGAGGCGCAGATAGCCGTCGGGCTCGAACTGCCCCATGTCGCCGGTGATGAAATAGCCATCCGGGCGGAACTCAGCCGCCGTTTTCTCAGGCATCTGCCAATAGCCCTTACATACGTTGGGGCCCTTCACTTCGACGATACCGACGTCGCCACGCGGCAGTGCTCGGCCTTGATCGTCGGCAACACGCACACTTACCTCTGGCAGCGGCAGACCAACCGTGCCCGCGCGGCGTTCGCCTGCCAACGGATTCGACGCGATCATCTGAGTCTCGGTCATGCCATAGCGCTCGAGGATGCGATGACCGGTGCGCTCTTCAAACGTTGCGAAGGTCTCGGCGAGCAGCGGCGCAGAACCCGACACGAACAACCGCATGTTCTTGACCGCGGCACGATCGAGCGCGGGCTCGGCGAGCAGGCGTGTGTAGAACGTCGGCACGCCCATCATGATGGTGGCGCGCTGCATCTCGGCCAACGCCACTTGCGCGTCGAACTTCGCATGCAACAACGTTCGCATGCCGCCGAGCAATGCACAGTGCAACGCAACGAACAAACCGTGTATGTGGTACAGCGGCAGTGCGTGATACAGCACATCGCGCTCGCTCAATCCCCACAGCTCGATCAACGTTTCGACATTCGACAGGAGGTTGCCGTGCGTGATCATGGCGCCTTTGGATCGACCTGTCGTACCCGATGTGTAACAGATCGATGCGAGATCGTCGGCGGCGCGCGGCTCGACGACGAAGCGCTCGGAGCAGCGATCGGCACGTTCGATGAGCGTGCCGTCGCTTGCGGCACCGAGCGTCAGCACCTCGCGTACGCCACAGTCTTTCGCAACCGCTTGCAATTCACCGACTCGTTGCGGCATGCAGACGAACACGCGCGGACTCGCATCGCTCAGAAAGTACTGCACCTCCTGAGCCTGATAGGCGGAATTGAGCGGGAGATACACAGCGCCGATCTGCAGGGTCGCGAGGTACAGCAGGACGTTCTCGTACGATTTCTCGACCTGCACCGCCACACGGTCGCCGGGTTGCACATCCAGGCTCAACAGCAGCGAGGCAAAGCGGCCGACATCGTTGGCGAGCCCATTACCCGTAATCTCGCGATCACCCGCCTGTAGCACGACCTTCCTTACACGGGTGCGCAGGGCGTCGCGGATGCGGTTGTAGAGATTCATCGTGAAGCTTCGAATGCCGAGGGATGCGAAGATTATCGAAGATCGGTAAAGGACGAGAGCACAATGACGCAGAGCGGACGCATTCGTGTGGGCATCGGCGGTTGGGACTACGACCCTTGGCGGCAAACGTTCTTCCCACCTGACGTGCCGAAGAAAAAGCAGCTCGAGTACGCAAGCCGCCAACTCACGGCCATCGAAGTGAACGGCACGTTTTATCGTCTGCAGACACCCGCAGTGTTCGCGAAGTGGCGCGACGAGACACCGGAGGACTTCGTCTTCAGCATCAAGGCACCGCGTTACATCGTGCAGCGCAAGGTACTGGCCGAAGCGGGGCCGGCCATCGAGCGATTCCTCGGCAGCGGTTTGCGCGAACTGGGCGCGAAGCTCGGCCCGATCCTCTGGCAGATGCAGCCGCGACACCCGTTCGCAGCAGACGATCTGGAGCGGTTCTTCGAGTTCCTGCCGCCGAAGCTGGACGGACTGCCGCTTCGTCATGCCATCGAAGCGCATGACCGGAGTTTCGTCTGTGCAGAGTTCGTTGCGCTTGCGCGTCGGCACAACGTAGCGATCGTCCATGTCGATTCGGAGTCGCGGCCGCCACTGGCGGATGTGACGGGCGCATTCGTCTACGCGCGTTTGCGCCGCGCTCACGCGGATGTCCCGACCGGCTATCCGGAATCGATGCTTCAGGTGTGGGCACAGAGCGCGCGTACGTGGGCACGAGGCGGCGTCCCTGACGAAGCGCCACTGCTGGATCCGTCGACCTTTCTCCCGCCCGCGCCCCGGGATGTCTTCGTCTACTTCATCAACGGCGCTAAAGAGCGAGCGCCGGCAGCAGCGCAGCGCTTGCTAGCCATCCTGCGAGGCTAGCCGCCTGTTGACTTTCTGACCCCGTCCAATGCCGGTGTTTTTTACATGTCGCTCTCTTATGTATGTATGTGCTCCAGCGCCATAGTCGATGTGACGTATCGCACATCGACGTCGAAGATCCACTGCTAGTGTTTTGGGGCCACATCGGCTATCTCATAGATCATGGCCCAACAGCGACCCGACGACGATCTCGACCGCACCGACGAATTGCCACGACTCGATGTCGCCGCATACGAGGCATCGATGCGTGCCACGGAAGAAGACCCGCTCTCTCGTACGGACACGTGGGTGATCAAGGCCCTGCAGGAAGTCGATCAACCCGACGAGAACTACGAGCAACCAACACGTCATCTGCGCCCGGTCGCGGAGCCTTCCGTTCGGGTTCGGCCGATTGAACCGAAGCATGATGTCACGACGGATGTGGGCGACATTCTCAGCCGCATCGAAGAACTCGAGCGCGAGCTCGAGAGCGCGCGATCCGAATCGCAACAATGGCAAAGTCGCTGCAGCGAGCTCACAACAGCCCGTGCTCAGCAAGAAGAACGCGCAGCAGTCCTGACTGCCAACAACGCGCGACTGGTCGAGCAGCAGCAGATCGCGTACGACCGGACGCAAGCGCTCGAAGGGAGACTGCGCGAGGAGGGTGAGCTAGCCGCCCGCCAGCTCACTGAACTACAGAGCACGCTACAGTCCGAGCGGGACACGTTCTCGGAGTTCAAGCGCACCATCGAAGTGCAGCTTGGTGCCGCCCGGTCTCAGATCGAGAGCCTTACCCGGGAACACGCCCAGCTGCATAACAGCTTCTCGGCTCAGAGCGAGCTTGCCGAACGGCGAGCCAAAGAGATCGTGGAATTACAGGCATCGCTCGCGCATCAACATCGCGCTGCTAGCGAGATGGCCCGATTGCTTGCTAGCAAGATGACGGAGTACGACCTGCTCGCAGCTAACCTCGAACGTCGTGAGACAGCTCTCGCCGCGCTAGAGCACGCGCGTGCCAAGCTGTCAGAACAGCTCCACGAAACCGCGATTGCGGAACGGCAGCGTTCCGATGAATTGGCCCAGACGCAGGCAAAGCTCGCGCAGGCCCAGCGCACGCACGAGGATCTGCAGCATTTGCTGCACGAGCGGCGTCAGGACATCACCGACCGCGAAGCGTTGCTCGAACAATTGCGAGGCGACCTCAGGCGAATCATCAAGGAACGCGACACCGCCAGAGCAGACCATGCGACTGGGCAGGCTGAGCTTACGAACGCCCGCAAGCAGCTCGAGGTGCTCGAACGCGAACGCGATGGCCTTGCAGGCGAGCTCGAGCAGACGCTCGCAAAGTTCGCACAACGCAGTACGGAGCTGAACGAGGTGCAGCGAGTATTGGTGCAGCGCGACGAAGCACTCGGCCGCCACGAGCACGAGGCTGCTGCACAGGCGGATGTGGTCGGTAGCCTGAGGGCCGAACTGGCAGATACACACGCGCAGCTGATGGCGCGCATCGCGGAGATAGAACAGGCACACAGCGCGCTGGCCGATCGGGAGCGAGCGATTCACCGGCACGAAGAAGAGGCTGCTGCACAGGCAATCGCAGTCCAGCGGTTGCGCGCTGAGGCGGAGCAGACACGGGCGTCCTCAACCGACTTGGCCGCGCGGGTCGACGAGCTCACGGCCGATCGGGACGCACTACGCGAGCAGCTACAGAATCTGACCACATCGGCTGCAGATCGCGAGGCTGCGCTGAGCCAAACGCAAGCCGACCTGGACCGCACGAGACAGGCACTGGAGCGCACACAAGCACTTGCGGATGAGCGCGCCTCAGAACTGCAGCGCGAGCAAGACGCGCTCACAGAGCTGCACGCGAGCAGCGCGGCGGCTAAGGGATCGTTCGAGCAGGCCACCGCCCAGGTGGCAGCATTGCAAGCGTCCGTGGAGCAGCAGACACGTGATCTCGAGGCGCAGACGCTCGAACTCGCGGCCAGTCGCGCTGAGGTGGCTCGACAAGCACGTGCCTTGGAAGATGTTGAGCACGCGGTGCAGCTGCGCGATGACCTGTTGCATACGCTGCGCCAAGAGCTGCAGTCTGCACAAGATGAGCGCAGCATCATGACGCTCCAGCTCGACAAGACTCGTGCGCGCACGAAGGCCCTCGCGGAGCGCATCTTCAAGAAGGATGCCTCCATCGCCGCGCTCAAGGCCGAGCTTGCAGTGCACAGTGAAGCGCTAGCGACGCTCCGGAGCGATCGTAATGAAGACGCCCAGAGCCAACTCGAGCGCATTCTCGAGCCCGTCGGCGGCGAAGGCGAGATGTTCGTGCTGAAGCACAAGGTGATCACTGTCGGCCGCACCGACGACAACGATGTGTGCATCCCGTCGAAAATGGTGAGCCGCCGTCACGCGCGGCTGCTGGTCGGCCCAAATGCCGTGATCGTCGAGGACTCGGGCAGCACGAATGGCTGCTTCGTCAATGGTCGCCAAGTGCGCAAGCACCTGCTACGCGAAGGCGACGTGCTGCTGATCGGCGATTCCAAGTTCAAACTGCGGACGCGGGAGAAGGCGGCGGCGGGCGGGTGATTAGGCTCGGACGGCGCTGGCGATTGGCGCTGGTAAGAGAACGCTTCGGCAGGGCCAGCGCCCAATGGCCCAGTGCCTTCCCGGGTCCTTTTTTCTACGCCGACTTCTTCTGCGCGCTCTTCGGGGGCTGCCGCACCGTGTGGAGCACGTTATCGGCCACTCGCGACAGCCAGCCGCCCGAGTGCAGCATCAGCTTCAAAACGTGCAGGATGACACGGCCGCGACCCTCGACGGCTAGCTCGCAATTCTCTGCGATGTTGCAGCCCTGCATCTCGAACACGTTGTCGCCTTCGATGATCAGCCGGCAGTCGTCGAACTGGCAGTTTTCGAACACCTTACCGTCCAGCACCACGCGCTGACCTTTGAAGGACTTGCCGGAAACCAGTTTCATCGTGTGACCCGCCGCTGCTTGAGACTCAAGAAAAGTCAGGCGTATGTACACGAACCCGGCACGCTTGCCCAGCCTTGCGTGCTCGGGGCGTGCGCACGATCCCACACAGGCCGGAACCGCGCTTGACCGGGCGCATTGCTCCTGCAACCAAGCCACGAGCAGGAGCCCTCCATGGCCGAAATTCGCAGGACCGCCTCCTACGTGAGACATGAGCCGCCCCGCCAGCTTCAGCGCGAGCAGGTGCTGCGTTCTCTTCACCGCCACACGGGTGTCGAGCCGGCCGGGTCGACGGCGGACATCTGGGAACTGCTCGAGACACCGCAAACAGTGCAAAGCCTGGCCCGCGCACTCGCGACGCACACCCATCAGCAGGCCGAAGCCTGCGAGGGCGAAGTGATGGAAGTACTGGCACAGCTGTATGACGCGGATCTGATCGAGATCGCACCGGATACTTAGGCGAGCTTTGCAGAATCCATTGGTTGAGCGAGCGCATCTGGCCCGCAGCCGCTTACCAGTTGTCCCTCGCGCTGCGCACGACCCCGAAAGGACGAATGGGCTTCTTCCCTTTCTGGCCGTAGCCCGTCGCCTGTCCAAACTAGTTCTTCATCGGCGTGCCGCCGACCTCGAGAGCCCGAGACACAAATCGAGCCACCCAGGCACATGGACGTGCCCGCCGCCGCAGGTGGCGAGCTCCGGGGAA
>CBJNAT010000062.1:0-9096 GCA_966434585.1 uncultured Gammaproteobacteria bacterium
CGAGCGTCTGAACACGTTGTGTCCGCCTGAAGCGCTGCGTGCAGGTCTCGCGATCCTGTTGCTCGCACCGCAGGTGCCGATGCTGTTCATGGGCGAGGAATACGCGGCGCCGCAGCCGTTCCTGTACTTCTGCGATTACACGGGAGAGTTGGCGGCAGCGGTCACGAATGGTCGTCGTTCCGAGTTCGCGGATTTTGCAGCCTTCGAGGATGAGGCAGCTCGTGAGCGCATTCCCGATCCGAACGCGCGTGCGACGTTCGCGCAGAGCACACTCGATTGGCGCGATCGCGAACGAGCACCGCATTCGGCGGTGTTGGCCCTCGTTGCCGAGCTGCTCGAAATTCGCTCGCGCATCGTCACTCCGCTGCTCGGTGAAATGCTCATCGGTAAAGCGAGTTATCGCGTGCCTGCGCCGAATTGCGTCGCAGTCTATTGGCCGCTGCTCAATCAACCTGCGCTTGCGCTCGAAGCCAATCTCTCCGGTGAAGCGGTCGCACTGGAGCCCTTGCCGCCGATGCGCGTGGTCACCGAAGCGATCTACTCGAGCGTCGGTTCGTCCGGTCAGTTGCGCACGCACCTGGCGCCCTGGGAAGTACGCTGGCTGCGAACCACCGATCGCGCTGGCACCTCATGAGCAGCGTTGCATCTCCTGGGTCGCGCCGCGATGCTGCGCGCACGCCGCGTGCGACCTACCGCGTGCAGCTCAATAAGGATTTTCGTTTCGCCGATGCGACGCGCATCGTGCCCTACGTGGCCGCGCTCGGTATCAGCCACCTGTACTGCTCGCCGATCTTCGCCGCACGCCCAGGCAGCATGCATGGCTACGATGTAATGGATCACAGCGTGCTGAATCCGGAGTTGGGAACACGCGAGGACTTCGACGCGCTGGTGAACGAGCTACATCGTCACGGCATGGGCATGATCGTGGACATGGTGCCCAATCACCTCGGCGTCATGGGCGACGGCAATGCGTGGTGGCTCGACATGCTCGAGAACGGGCCGGCAGCGCAGTTTGCGCCCTATTTCGATGTCGACTGGCGGCCGAATCGCAGCTCGATGCAGAACCGCATCCTGGTCCCGGTGCTCGGCGCGCCTTACGGCACGGTGCTCGAGGCCGGGGAGCTTAAGGTGTCCTACGACGGCGCGACGGGCAGCTTCGTCGCGCGTTATTACCAGCACCTGTTTCCGATCGATCCGAAGACGTATCCGTTGGTCTTCGCTGCGTCGCGCGAGCTGTTGAGCTCACAGCTGCCGTTCGAGGATGCAAACCGTCAGGACTTCGAAAGTTTGCTCGATGCCTTTGCTCGATTACCCACGCGCACCGCTGCCACAGCCGTCGAGCGCACGATCCGCTATCGCGACAAGGAAGTGCACAAGCGCCGCCTCGTCCGCCTGTGCGAACGCAGCCCGGAAATTACCCACTACATCAAACAGGCCGTGCAGCGGCTCAATGGTACGGTCGGTGAACCCGCGAGCTTCGATGCGCTGGATGTGCTCCTCGATGCACAGGCATTTCGCCTGGCGTCTTGGCGTGTCGCGGTGGATGAGATCAACTACCGCCGCTTCTTCGATGTGAACGATCTTGCAGCGCTGCGCATGGAGCAGCCGCAGGTGTTCGAGACCACACATGCGCTCATTTTCGAGTTGATCGACCGCGGCAGCGTGGACGGCTTGCGCATCGATCACCCGGATGGCTTGTACGATCCGAAGCAGTACTTCGAGCGCCTGCAGCAGCGATTCCGTGCGAGTGCCCCGGATCTCGCGAAACCGCTCTATGTAGTCGTCGAGAAGATTCTTGCCGCCCACGAGCGTTTGCCCGAGGACTGGGCCGTGCACGGCACGACGGGCTACGACTTTGCCGCGCTGCTGAACAGCTGGTTCGTGTACAACCGCTCGGAGTCCGCGATGACCCGCCTGTATCGGGCGTTCACACGGCGGCATGACGATTTCGATGAAGTGGCTTATCAGGGCCGCAAGCTCGTGATGCGCATTGCGCTTGCCGCGGAGGTCGGTGTGTTGGCCACGCAGCTCGATCGCATTGCGCAGCTGGATCGCCACACCTCCGACTTCACGCGCGCGGCCTTGCGCGATGCGATCGTGGAGGTGATCGCGAGCTTCCCTGTGTATCGCACCTATCTCGCGACAGGGGATCCCACCGACGAAGATCGCAAGATGATCCACCGGGCCGTGAGCCTCGCGCGCAAGCGCAGCCAGGCGAGCGAGCTCACGGTATTCGACTTTCTCTCGTCGGTCCTGCTCGGCGAGGCGGCGAAAGCGTGGCCCGACCAACGTCGAACGCTGATGCAGGAGTTCGCCCGCAAGTTTCAGCAGGTCACATCGCCAGTGACCGCGAAGGGCGTGGAAGACACTGCCTTTTATCGCTACTACCGCCTGCTCTCGTTGAACGAAGTCGGCGGCGAGCCACGCCGCTTCGGCGCATCGCATGCGAGCCTGCATCAGGCCAATCTCGATCGCGCCAAGAGCTGGCCCATGGCGATGCTCACGACCTCGACGCACGATACGAAGCGCAGTGAAGATGTGCGTGCGCGTATCGCGGTTTTGAGCGAACTACCGGATCTGTGGCGCAAGCATCTGGGGCGCTGGGATCGCATCAATCGTTCCAAGCGCCGCGAAGCCGACGGCTCGCCCGTGCCGAGCCGCAACGACGAGTACATGCTGTATCAGACGCTCGTTGGCGTGTGGCCGCTGGATCCGGCCGAGCAGCGCGCGCCGGAGCTGCTCGAGCGCATGCGTGCGTACATCGTCAAGGCCGCGCGCGAAGGCAAAGTAGATACCTCGTGGATCACGCCGAATGAAGCGTATGAGCAGGGCTTTCAGGATTTCGTAACGGCGATCCTCGAGCCGAATGAGCACAACGCATTCCTGAAAGACTTCTCAGCGTTCGCCGAACAGATCGCGCACTTCGGTCACTTGAACTCGCTCACGCAAACAGTGCTGAAACTCACAGCGCCGGGTGTGCCAGACTTCTTCCAGGGAACCGAGCTGCCAACGTTGAGCCTGGTCGACCCAGACAATCGCCGACCGGTTGACTTCGAATACGCACACCGACTGCTTACGGAGCTTCAGGAAGATTGCAAGCGCGATGCTGCCGCTGCCTTCGCGGCTGCAACGGCAGAGTGGCAGAACGGCCGCATCAAACTGCTTACGACCAGCAAGCTCCTGCATCTCAGAAGGCAGGCGCAGGCGCTGTTCCTACAGGGTTCGTACGAGCCGCTGCGTGTCACCGGCGATCGCGCAGAGCACGTGCTCGCCTATCTGCGGCGTTACGAGAACAAGAGCATCGTGGTGATAGCCTCTCGTTGGCACGCGCAGCTTGCGCAAGGCAACGCAGCAGCGTTGCAGCCGCAACTGTGGGGCGACACTCGTGTCGAGCTGCCACAGAACGGGTGGCCGAAGCAGACGACTGAGATGAGGTGCTGTGTGAGCGGCCGAGCCGTGGAGTTGGAGCGCTCAGCGGATGGCATGCAGTACGTGCCGGCGGCGCATGCCCTCAGAAATGTGCCCGCGACGGTGTTGTGCTGGGACTAGCTAGTCCCTTCGAAGGGGCTTCACAGCACCACTTACTTATTGGCGCTTGCAGTCTGCGCAGGCTTTTGCGAGCGCGGCCGGTTCTTGCCCAAGCGGCGCTCGTTCATGCGCTCGACCATGTCCTGTACCAGATGCATGACTTCGGATTCCGGGCCGCTGCGCACACCCGTAATGCGATTCGTGCCTTGCACGATCACGTAGCGATACCAGGTGCCATCGGTGCCTTCGGGCGCGCCGGTTTCATTCAGCGATGCAAGCCGAAAAGGCACTTCATGATTGGGTTGGCGCGGCACGGGCGATCTCCTGGCGGGCGCTGTGCACGCAGGCGTTCACCTGCGTGCACGAGGCAATGCAATTACCAGCGACGTGCGCCGCCGCCGCCACGATTGCCGGCGGGCTTGTCCTGCGCCTCATTGACGCGCAGCGGGCGACCGCCCATGTCCTGACCGTTCAGGTTCTGAATGGCGCGAGCCGCATCGGCACGCGGCATTTCCACGAAGCCGAAGCCGCGAGGACGACCGGTGTCGCGATCCATGATCAGCGCAACAGAGTCGACCGTGCCGTGCTGTTCGAACAGGGTGCGAACGGCGGTTTCATCGGCGGAGAAGGGCAGGTTGCCCACGTAAATCTTACTCATGCAAACAAACTCCAATAGAGAGCGCGCACGATGCTTTCTTAGGCACGCGAACGCTAAACAGCGCGGTGACCCGACGGCCGCCGCTTCCTGGATCAAGAACGATTCGGTTTTGCTTGCCTTGGGGACGTCGCCGGACGGCGCAGACAGCAAGGAGGGAAAAGAGAATGGTCTTGGGACCCACCGGCACTATACAGGTTTGCGTTCCACCGCATAGCGGAGATTTTAGGTTCTGAGAATTTGATGCTGCAAAGCGGTGAGCCACTAATTGCTCGACGCGCGCCTTTGTTGTTCTTCCTGCACAGCCGTGAGTGCCAGTCCTGTTTGCTGAGCGATGATCCGCAACAGGCGATGCTCGCTCTGACGCGGCAGACTGAGGCCATGAAGCTGTTCCCAGATCCTAATGCGCTCGGCGGCCGTATTGTGCGGCGAGCTTTGCGCGTCGAGCTGCCGCTGCCGTTCCGCCATGTGCTCTTCGTAGCGGCGCTGAGCGACGGCTTTGCGCTCGGCCGTGCTTTCATCGTGGGTATAGGGCGGCAGGAACTCTGCCATCGAGAACGGCCGACGCGGTGGGCTGCCCATCTGAAATCTCCAACTGATCGGCTATGCAGTGTGCGCCCCAGTCGATCGAATAGATAGGCGCGAGGTGTCGCGAATGTGGTTTCAGCGTTGCGCGAGATACTGCTCGAGCTGATCCGCACCCCCGATCAACTTCCCATCGATGAAGACCTGAGGCACCGTCGCCTTGCCTGAGGCCGCTTTGACGCCCTGCATCGTGAGCTCGTCACCGAGATGCACGGCTTCGTACGGAATACCGCGGTCCTCCAGCAAGGATTTGGCGCGTCTGCAATGCGCGCAGCCGTGCCGCGCGAGCATGAACGCCGGTGACGAACCCTTCTCGTTGGGCCGCAAGTGTTTCCACATCGTGTCCGCATCGGACACTTCGAACGGATCGCCGGGCACGTCGGGCTCGATGAACATCTTCTCGATCGAGCCGTCGTTCACCAGCATCGAGTAACGCCAGGAACGCACGCCCAACGGCACGTCGCGATGATCGATGGCCATGCCCATGGCGTGCGTGAATTCGGCGTGTGGGTCCGCGACGAAGTGGATTCCTTCCGCTTTCTCCGATTTCTGCCACGCCTCCATGACGAAGGGATCATTGACCGACAGGCAGATCACGTCTGCGATGCCCGCATTGCGGAAATCCTTGAGGCGCGCGACATAGCCCGGCACATGCGCGGTGCTGCACGTGGGCGTGAAGGCGCCGGGCAGTGCGAACAGGATCACGCGCTTGCCGCCGAAGAGTTCCCGGCTGCTCACCTTGAGCGCCTTGCCGTCTCGCATCTCGGCGAGCTCGACGTCTGGAACCCTCGACCCTTCCCGCGATTCGCGTTTGCTCATAGCGTCCTCGGCTGTGATTGAACGATCGACGCGGCCAGCGTCGCGCAAAAAAGTGAACGAACGGGGAGCTGCTCCGGTTCATTGCCTTGCTTGCGCGGGCAGCGGCTTGCGGCGCAAATTTCGTCTCTCGGAAAATGCGATGACTCTCATGGCCAGCACGATTCGTATCGAGCAGCGTTTTCAAGGTCCTCCGGATTCCGGCAACGGCGGCTACACGGCGGGGCTCATCGCTGTTGCAGTCGGCGAGACCGTCAACGTGCGGTTGCATGAGCCCATTCCGCTCGACGCTGATCTCCAGATCGAACCCCTCGGCGAAGATCGCTGGGAGGTACGACGCGAGTATGACGTCGTCGCGACCGCAGCGCGGACGACGCTCGAGATCGATGTCCCACCGTCCGTCTCCTTCATGGAAGCACGCAGCCTCTCGACGCACTACGCCGGCTTCACTCACCACAGTTATCGCAACTGCTTCGTGTGCGGGCCGGCGCGAAGCGAGCGCGACGGGATGCGAATCTTCGCCGGCCGCCTCCCCAACTCGAACGTGGTGGCGGCGCCGTGGATTCCCGACACCACGCTCGCGGATGCCGATGGCAAAGTCCGCCCCGAGTTCATCTGGGCTGCCTTGGACTGTCCCGGCTTCTTCGCGCGCGAAACGCTCGATGACGCGCTGCTCGGTGAAATCGCCGTGCACATCGAACGCAGGGTGCACATCGATGAGCCGTGTGTCGTGATGGGTTGGCTCATTCGCAGCGAGCGACGCAAGCACTTCGTCGGCACAGCGCTCTTCGATGAGGACGGCGAGCGTTGTGCCTTGGGCCGAGCTACCTGGATCAGCGTGGGCTGACTATCTCCACAACCGCTCCTTGATTGGCGTACGCGTGCAACGCTCTTTAGCACGTGCCTCTCCTACTCTCGTCGCGCTTACCTACAGCGCACCAGTCTGGTTCGCTCTACGCGCAACGCGCAGGAACAAAAGCGAACGAATGCGCTTCGGTTCCTACACCCGCAGACACGTGGAGAACGAAGCCATGACGCTGGCGCTTTTCGAAGATCGCGGTACTCCGCTCAACCAGCAGCGCTTCACCTGGCGCGAGCTGGCCGGCAAACCGATCAGCAAGCTGGATGACGATGCGTTCACGCGGGTTCGCGTGATTCTCATGAACGGACTAGAGAACGAAGCGCTGCGCTTCTCGCATGCCGCCGCGCGCTTCAACATGGACTTACGGCGGCCGCTCGCCGAAGTCCGACGTGTCGAGCAGCACCAGGCGACCATGATCAATTGGCTGCTCGGCGCGGATCACTCGCCGCTCGAGACGACGATCGGCTACGAACAGGTCGCCATCGAAGTCACTGCCGCGCTCGCGCAGCAAGAGCCAGATCCGTACCTTGCACAGGCGTATCGATACGGGCTGCTGGAAGACTTCGATCATATGCATCGCTTTTCGGCGCTGCTGGATCGTCTCGAAGGCAAGGACTCGAACAACATTCTGCAGAGCTATACGGATGTGCTGCCGGGCCGGCCCACCGTCATCGAGCACCGCTCTCCTGAGAACGATCTGTGCCGGCCGTTCAATCGTCAAACGGCTGCACCGCTCACCAAACTGAACGCGCTGACGCTCGTCGCCGCCGAGAATCAGACGCACGACTACTACATGAACATCGGGCCGTCATTCGCCGATCCGTTGGCGCGGCAGTTGTATGCGGAGATCGCGTCCATCGAGGAGCAGCACACAACGCACTATGAGTCGCTGCTCGATCCGAGCGCCTCGCTCCTCGAGAGCTGGCTGCTGCACGAAGCGATGGAGGTCTACAACTACTACAGCTGCGTCCAGGGCGAGTCGAATCCACGCATCAAGGGCATCTGGGAACGGATGCTCGATTACGAGATCGCACATCTCAATCTCGTTGCGGAGCTGTTCAAGAAGCGTGTCGGGCGCGATCCGGTGGAAGTCGTCGGCGAGAAGCTGCCCGAGCCCATACCTTTTGCCAGCCAGCGCGAGTTCGTCCGCGCAACGCTTGCCGCGGAAGTCGACCTGCGTAAGTCCGGCACTGATTTCGTGTCGATGGAGCAAGAGCCGCAGAGCTCGATCGACTACCGAAATCACCTGAATTCGCAGGGCTCGCCTTCCGAGATCGTGGCTGCCGGCTACAACTGGCGGCCGGGCACCGAGCTCACCCGCAAAGTCGTGAATCTTTAACTCAGTAACGAGGATTCCATCGTGCAAGAGTCAATAGATCCCACCCGTATTGGGCCGAATCGCACCGGCCTGCAAACCTCGCCGAACTTAGCCAAGGAGCTGACCGAAATCGTCGATACGCTGCCGACGAGCGAAGAAGACCGCGCCGCCATCATGGCTGTGCGTCGCGAGTACATTCTTGACGCCGATCCGCTCGGCTCCGTGCCCCCTCCGACCACGCTCAAAGGTCTCGCGAAGAGCGGGGCGAAGATGATGAAGGGTAATCGGCCGCAGGCGTTCGTCGACAAATTGTCGGAGCGACTCGCGTTCGAGCGCGGCGGCACGCGGCTGTATGACGCAGTGCTGGTGAAGTTCATGACGCACTCGGACGAGCTGCCTGGTGTGAGCGAGGGCGATGTTCTCGAAATCCGTAACGAGGAAGCGCAGCACATGCTGCTCGTGAAGGAATGCATCGAGATACTCGGCGCGGATCCGACCGCGCAGACACCCTGTGCCGATCTGGTTGGCGTGGAGACGCTGGGTCTCATCCAAGCAGCGACAGATCCTCGAACCACACTCGCGCAGACGTTGCACGCGGCGCTCGCTGCGGAGCTCGTCGACAATGCAGGGTGGGAAACGTTGATCGCCATGGCCGAGGAGATGGGCCAAGAAGAAATGGCGGAGCGCTTTCGCGAAGCTTTGCAACACGAGATGAGGCATCTGACGAACGTGCGTCTTTGGTACAACCAGCTCACGCTCGAGTCCGCAAATATCGCCTCTTGAGCCCCATGGCGAGTGCGCTCACCGCGAGCGCACTCGCGACCGACGATGCGGAGTGCAGATCGATCCAGCTACGCGCGCCTGCCGAGCGGCTCGTCGGCTTCGGAGAGCGGCACCGACAAACCGCTGTCGAGTGATGCCACTGCGCAGGCGAGTCCTGCAACGTTGTCGCCGACGATCACGACAGCCGCCGCAGGTGAGGTCGACCTGCGGGTGTTCAGTGCTGCGCCGACGACGGAGCAGTCTCTTGCCGCTCGACGCGCAGTTGCATCGTGATGCCCTTTTCCCACGCATCGGCGTCCGGATCGATCGGCGTATACACGATGGCCGTGCGTTGCTGGCGCTTCTCTTGCGTCGATATGTCGAAGCGCCGATCGCGCTGCTGCAGTAGCTCCTCGCGCAGCTGGCCGTCCTGCGTGAAACCCATCATCAGGAGCGGTGTGCCGATAGGCAAAGCATCGCCGCGATCGGTATGCCAGGTGTGCCACGTCTTACCGTACGTGGCTGCGATCTGCTCCATCAGCTCGTGCTCGGCCACCGCGGGGATGCCCG
>CBJNAT010000063.1:0-9060 GCA_966434585.1 uncultured Gammaproteobacteria bacterium
CAGCGCCGTGCAGCACCACGAGCACGCCGGCGATCTGCACGAAGATGTCGACGCTGTCGCGCACGCTCATGAGATTGCGGATACGCAACTCGAGACTGCCGCCCGGAAAGTATTCCGTCACGATGTAGCTGAAATCGTTGCCCTGCCCCCAGTCGTAGACATCCACGATGGCTGGATGCCGCAGCCGAGTCAGGATCTGGCGCTCGCGATCGAAGCGTTGCAGGTCATCGGGATCGATCTTGGTTTCAGGACCCGAGCGCAGGACCTTCACAGCGACGTTGTGCCGCAGCTCTTCCGAGTAGGCCAGGTGCACCTCGGAGTTGGGTGAGCGCGCGATGTTCTGCAGGAAGCGATAACCGGGAATCGCCGGGAATGTGACAGGGGGCGCCACACTGCGTCGGGGCCGCAGGATGTTCTCGGTGGCGGGCTTGGTGGGCTTCAACGTCAGTCCTTAACACGCAGCGCTGGAATGGGCGGGAAGTACAGCAGTCTGAGGGCTTCGACGGCGACGGACTGCATCACGCTACGGGAATGGCTGAGTGACGGTCGAACTGAGGACTGCGTCACACGGAAGGCTAGGGGTGAGGCGTGAGGTCTGAGGCCTGAGGCATGGAGTTCTTTCCTCACGCCTCAGGCCTCACGTCTCACGCCTGCCAAGCGTGAATTCAGCCGCCGTTGTGGAGCCGCCATTAACTTCACACTGGATCCATCGATCCGCCTGCTCGCGGGCCTCGCCCGGTATGCTTGGCCTATGTCTACACCACTCATACATCTGGCCTCGGCCTCGCCGCGCCGAAGCGCCCTGTTGCAGCAGATCGGGGTCGTACATCGCGTGCGGCCCGTCCACATCGACGAAGCAGTTCGTGGGGGTGAAGCACCTGCCGACTACGTGCGTCGCTTGAGTGCCGAGAAGGCTCGCGCGCTCCACGAGACGCTCGGGTCGGGCGAGATGACGTTGGGCGCGGATACCTGCGTCGCGCTCGGGCCGGAAATCTTCGGCAAACCGGCCGATGAAGCGGACTGCATCGACATTCTCATGCAACTGAGCGGGCGCAGCCACCAAGTGCATACGGCCGTGACGCTCTGTCACGATGCCCGGACCCAGACGGCCCTCAGCACGAGTGAAGTCCAGTTCCGCGCTCTCACCAGAGCGGAATGCACTGCTTATTGGCGTTCGGGCGAACCGCGGGATAAGGCCGGCGGGTACGCAGTTCAGGGCCGCGGTGCGCTCTTCGTGCAGCAGATTCGGGGCAGCTACACCGGCATCGTGGGCCTGCCTTTGTTCGAGACAGCGCAATTGTTGGCTAGCGCCGGCGTCGCGACGGTCGAGCTCTTGTCCGAGGCCGCGGCATGACGGCCGAGATCCTCATCAACGTCAGCCCGCGCGAAGTGCGCGCTGCCCTCGTCGAAGAAGGCGTGCTGCAGGAAATCTTCCTCGAACGCGCCAACCGCCGCGGGCTCATCAGCAACATCTACAAGGGTCGCGTTTCGCGCGTGCTGCCGGGGATGCAGGCTGCGTTCGTGGACATCGGTCTCGAGCGCACGGCCTTCCTGCACGTCTCGGACATCGTGCAGTCCTCGAACGTCGACAACTCCGGCGAAGCGTACGTGGCGGCCGAGACGCCCAAGACCGACCAGATCCAGGCGCTCGTGGGCGAGGGCTCGGAGATTCTCGTGCAAGTGCTGAAGGATCCACTCGGCACCAAGGGTGCGAGACTGACGACCTTCATCACGATTCCATCGCGCTATCTCGTCTACCTGCCCAAGGGGCGAGGCATCGGAGTCTCCGCTCGCATCGAGGATGAAGCCGAACGCACGCGGCTGCGCGAGGCCAGCGCCCTGTTCACGCAGCCGGATCAGGTGGGCGGTTACATCGTGCGCACGGCCGCCGAGGGCGCGACTCCTGAAGCGCTGCGGGCAGACATGCTGTTCCTGCAAAAGCTCTGGGCACTGCTCAGCCAGAAGGCCGCGAGTACGCGCGCCGGCAACCTCGTGTACGAGGATCTGCCGCTTGCCGTACGAGTGCTGCGTGACGTGGTCTCGAGCGGCGTGGATCAAGTGAGTATCGATCATGCCGACACGCACGCGCGCATGACCGAGTTCGCGCGTACGTTCATGCCGGACATGGTTGATCGCATCGAGCTCTATGCCGGCGAGCGACCGATCTTCGACCTCCATGGCGTCGAAGAAGAAATCCAGAAATCACTAGACCGCAAAGTGTCGCTCAAGTCGGGCGGCTACCTGATCTTCGATCAGACCGAAGCGATGACGACCATCGATGTGAACACCGGCGCCTACGTCGGCCATCGCAATCTGGAGGAAACGATCTTTCGCACGAATCTCGAAGCGTCGGTCGCGATCGCTCGTCAACTCCGCCTGCGCAACTTGGGCGGCATCATCATCATCGATTTCATCGACATGGTGGAGGAGGAGCATCGGCGTCAGGTGCTGCAATCTCTCGAGCGCGCGTTGACGAACGATCATGCGAAGACTCACATCTCGTCCGTATCGCCGCTGGGCCTGGTCGAGATGACACGCAAGCGCACGCGCGAAAGCCTGGAACACATGCTGTGCATGGCGTGTCCTACTTGCGAGGGTCGCGGTTTCGTCAAGACGAGCGAGACAGTCTGTTACGAAATCTTCCGCGAGATCCTGCGACAATCGCGGCAGTTCCAGTTCCAGGAACTCATGGTCCTCGCGCATCAGGACGTGATCGAACGGTTGCTCGATGAGGAGTCCGCTGCGCTAGCCGAGCTGGAAGTGCACACGGGTAAGCCCATTCGTCTGCAAACCGAAGCGCTGTATCAGCAGGATCAGTACGACGTGGTGCTGATGTGACGTTCTCGTTCTGACCAACCGCAACCGCGAACTGTTATCGCCACATGTCCGCCGAGCGCCCACATCGACTGCGACGCTGGCTCATCGGAGTCACGCTGACCTTGATCGTGCTGGTGCTCGGCGCATTCGGCGCTCTGCAGTACGCAGTGTCACGCGTGCCCGAGTACCAGACGCGGTTACAAATGCTCGTCCGGGAGCGCACTGGCCTCACCATCGAATTTCGCAGTGTCGATGCGAGCTTGCGATGGTATGGACCTGAGATCGTGTTCTGGGGTGCGGTGCTCAAGTCACCGGATCAGCAAGTGCTTGCCTCCGCACGGCGTGGCGCGGTGTCCCTTGCGTGGGGACGTTCGCTGCTGGAGCGCCGTGTCGTCATGGGTCGCATATCGCTGGACGGGCCGGAGCTCGGCATCGTCCGCACGCGCGAAGGCAAGTTCGAAGTCGTCGGTTTCCCGGCGCAGGAACAGGGTCGTGCACCCGACCTGAGCCGGCTGCCCGACGGTCGCTATCGCGTCCGCGATGCTCGCGTGCGTTTCGTGGACGAACAGCACGAGCGTGGGCCTTGGATCCTATCGAAGGTGACGCTGGATCTGGAGCGATCCTCCCAGACGTTGATCGTCGCAGCTGCTACCGATCTGCCGCAGGCGTTGGGTCGCGATCTGCAAGTCGACTTGCGCATCACGGGTGACCTCGAGCGGGCGCAAACATGGCAGACGGAGGTACGCGCAGTCGCGGATTCGCTGCAACTCGCGCAGTGGCGCAAAGCGGTCGCGCCCGACTTCATGGACGAATTGCAGGGCGTCGCCTCGTTGCAACTACGCAGCCGCTGGCAAGGCACGACATTGCAAGACCTGAAGGGGAGCATTCAGGCCAGCGATTTCATCGCCAGCGTGCCGACGTGGACATTGCCGATTCCTGGCGCGGCCCCGCTCGTCATCAAACATGCGGGCGAGGACAAGAACGCGTCGCCGCCGGCAGCTGAAACGCCACTGCCGAGCAAGACGCTTCCCGCACGCGTCAACTACGACCGACTACAAGCGAGGATCGAGCTGCGTCGGATGCGCAGAGAGTGGCGCATGCAGGTCGAGGATCTCGATCTGGGCAAGAACGATGGTGCGATCCGGCCATCGCGCATGGAAGCATCGTGGACGCAAGCCGATGGCGCGCTTGATTCACTCTGGCTCAAGGCCGATCACATCGCGCTCGCACCGCTCTGGCCGCTGCTGAGCTGGTTGCCGGAGCGGGAATCGTGGGCTCGCTTGCGTGCGTTGGACGCGGGTGGTGCGCTCGACGATGTGAATGTCTATTACCGGCGCGGCAATCCAAGCCCGACGTTCCGCGTCGAAGCGAAGCTGCGTGAGCTGCGTTTCGCACCGGTCGGGCGCATTCCTGGACTGACGGGTCTCAATGCCAAACTGGACGCCAATGAGAACGAAGGCACCTTGGCACTCGCTCGCACACCGGTTGCGTTCAGCTGGCCCTCGACGTTCCGCGAGAGCTTGCCCCTCGACCGGCTGTCCGGTGACGTGCGTTGGCGGCGCATGGATGTGGGCTGGAGGATCGAGAGCAATGACCTGCAGCTTGCAAACAGGGACGGGCGTGCCGAAGCCCGAGTGCAGCTGACGATCCCGCGCGACGGCACTTCACCTCTCATCGAGCTCGACGCGAACGCTTACGAGCTGGACGTGCGCGGCACGTCGCGTTACCTGCCAGCCAATCATCTGAGCGACAAGACGCTCGAGTGGCTCGATCGCGCATTCGTAGCCGGGCACGTGCCGCATGCCACGCTGCGCTTGGCCGGCGCCCTGCGACAGTTCCCATTCCGCTATGGCGGCGGCGAGTTCCTCGCGCGAGCGGACGTGAAGGGCCTGACGCTCGACTATCAGGCCGGATGGCTGCCGGCGACGGACGTGCAGGCGAGCGTCGAGTTTCGCAATGTGGGGATGCGCGGCGAGCTGCAAGCGGGGCGTATTGGCGGACTGCAGATCGAGCGCGGCGGAGTAGTGCTCGAGGACTTCAAACAAGCCGTACTCGCGCTCAACGCGAATGCGCGCGGTGATGTGAATCAGGCGTTGCGCTACTTGCAGACGAGCCCCATCCAGCCAGCGCTGGGACCGATGTTCATGGGACTCAAGGGTCGTGGGAGCGGTGAGTACTCCGTCGAACTGGTGCTGCCGCTCAAAAACCTCGCAGCACGGCAGATCGATGTGCATACGCGGCTGGCCAATGCGTGGATCGATCACGAGGCGATCAAGAAACCCATCGCTCGACTCAACGGCTCGTTTCGCGTCGTGAACAGATGGTTGTACTCGGGTGCGCTACGCGGGCAGTGGCTTGGCGGTCCCGTGCTCGTCGAGATCGAACCGCAAGGTCAGCGTTCGCTCTTGTCGGCGAAAGGCACGCTGCTCGCGAGCGAATTCGCAAGTTTGTTGCGCCTGCCAGCCAGCGTGCACCTGTTTGGCGAGAGTGCGTGGTCTGCGTCTGCACAGCTGGGAGCGCGTGAGGCGATCTCCGGCAGCGCAGCCCGCGTCACGCTCGAAATGGATGGCACGACCGTCGGCCTGCCGGAGCCGTTGCGCAAGGATCCGCACGATCGGCGTCCCCTAACCGCCGATCTCGAGCTCGGTGACTCGTTCGCGTTGGTGCGTGCCACGTTCGGCCCAGTGCGCGCAATGGGTCGCATCGCCGAAACGGAGCGCGGCTGGCGCTTCGATCGCGCTGGCGTGCGTGCGGACGGGGAGACGCCGAGCGTGCCGGCGCATGAGGGTGTGCGGCTCGAAGGGCGCGTGGACCGATTCATTCTCGACGACTGGCTAGCGCTGCAGGCGCCTGCGCGGAGCGGCACAGCGCCCAAGAGCGGATTGAAGGTGTCGGACGTTCTCCGGGCCGCTAATCTCGACATTGGCGAGTTCGGGCTGTTCGGTTATCGCTGGCACGACGTGCGTGGCTTATTGCAGGCCGGCGAGCGCAGTTGGCGCGTTGACGTTGCCGCTCCGCAGGCTGCAGGCCATCTCGAAGTGCCGTACGACTTCGCGAGCGGCGATGTGCTTACGGCCGATCTCGAGAGATTCGTCCTGCCGCAACGCGGTACCCCGGCGAGCAACTCAGGCGATCCGCAGAACGCGATCGATCCGCGCACGTTGCCGATGCTGCGCGCACATGTTCGCGACTTCGCGTATCAGGACCACGGCATGGGCGAGCTCACGCTCGAGTGGACTCGTGTGCCGCAAGGCGTGCGCATCGACAAGGCGGAAGTGCGCGGTGCGAGCTACGAAGGGGAGGCGAGCGGCAGCTGGCTCCTCACGCCGGCGGGGCAGCTCACCACCGTAGATGCGTTGATCGCGAGCACGGATGTGCGCGACACGCTCGCTGCCTTCAACTACTCGCCGTTCATGCAGGCGAAACATGCCGAGGTGAAAGCCAAGTTGTCGTGGCCGGGAGGCTTCGATGCCAAGTGGCTGGCGCGCGCTGCAGGCAAGGTGTCCGTGCACGTCGAACAAGGTCAGCTCCTGAAAGTCGAGCCGGGTGCCGGGCGGATGTTGGGCCTTTTCAGTTTCTCGGCGCTGCCGCGGCGTTTATCGCTCGACTTCACCGATCTCACCGGGGAAGGGCTCAGCTTCGACAAGATCCACGGCGATTTCGACGTACATGACGGCAATGCCTACACGACCAATCTCGTGGTGAGTGGGCCTGCGACGGAAATCGGGCTTGCGGGGCGCACAGGGCTGGAAACGCACGACTACGATCAGACCGTTGTGGTGACCGGGAAGCTGGGTGTCTCGCCCGCGGTCGCAGGCGCATTAGCAGGTGGCCCGGCCGTAGCCGCTGCCGTGCTGCTCTTTTCGCAAATCTTCAAGGAACCGTTGAAAGGTGGGACCCGGGGTTACTACCGCATCACTGGCACGTGGGAAGACCCGATCGTCGAGCGAGTCCACGGCGCGCAAGCTAAGGAGGCAGCTGAAACCTCTCGCCTCGGCCCGCCGGCTTTAGGGCAGGAGCCTCGGACTAGCAGCACGCATACCGCTAGGTCGGAGCAAGGCGGTTCTCTGGACGAATCGGCGCTCGGCGTGTACAGGTGCACTTGAGTTCTCGGAAGCTCGGTTTGCCCGATGCCCAAAGCCGCTGTCCTGCAAATGACCTCAGCCGCAGAGGTCCACTCTAATCTCGATACCGCCCGGCGGCTTCTGGAGGAAGCTCGCGAGCGCGGGGCCGTGCTGGCAGCCCTGCCCGAAAACTTCGCGATCATGGGTCGGAAGGAGCATGAGAAGTTGGCGGTGGCCGAATCCATGGGCGACGGTCCCATCCAGAACTTCCTCTCGGAAACCGCCCGTGAGCTTGGCCTCTGGATCGTCGCCGGAACCATTCCCATCCGTGCGGAGCGCGTGCCGGAGAAAGTGGCTGCAGCTGAGCTGGTGTTCGATGCCGACGGCAAGGTCATCGGCCGCTACGACAAGATCCATTTGTTCGACGTTGATCTGCCCGGACGCCAGGAGCGCTATCGCGAGTCGGCCACGATTGCCGCGGGCGAGCAGCCCGTGGTCATCGAATCGCCGATCGGGCGCCTCGGCCTCACGGTTTGCTACGACGTGCGCTTTCCCGAGTTGTACCGGCGACTATTGGCTCAATCCGCGCAGGTGATCTGTGTGCCCGCGGCGTTCACCGCGCCGACGGGACGCGCGCATTGGGAAGTGCTGCTGCGGGCGCGTGCCATTGAGAATCTCTGCTACGTGCTCGCGCCCGCGCAGTGGGGTATGCACGCGAACAATCGCGAGACCTATGGCGATTCGCTCATCGTGAATCCCTGGGGAGAAGTACTCGATCGCAAGCGCGAAGGCATCGGGCTTGCAATCGCCGAGATCGACCTTAGCGTGCAACAGGAACTGCGCGAATCCTTTCCCAGTGTGTCGCATCGCCGTTTGTCGTTGGACGCACCTTAATTTCCACCACGGACATTCATGGCTACCACCGCACATTCTCTGCATCTCGATCTACCACGTTTCGCCGGCGCGCCCGAACCGTTGGCGCTGGCACGCGAAGCGATCCTGGCACCCTCGGGTCTCGATGAAGAGCGCATCGCGAGCGTGCTCGGCACGGTCATGGGCTACAGCGTCGACTATGCCGATCTGTACTTCCAATTGAGTCGCGAAGAATCCTGGGCGCTCGAAGACGGCATCGTGAAAGACGGCGCCCATAGCATCGAGCAGGGTGTCGGTGTGCGTGCGCTGGCTGGCGAGAAAACCGGTTTTGCGTACTCCGATGAAATCCTGCTGCCTGCACTCACCGAGGCTTCCAAGGCGGCGCGAGCCATCGCGCGCAGCGGGCAGAGTCATTCGCTGCAGGCGTGGCGCCGAGCCAGCGGACATCAGCCGTATCTGCCGATCGATCCGATCGCAGGGCTCAGCGACACCGACAAGATTCAACTGCTCGAGCAGGTCGATGTCGAAGCACGGCGGCTGGATCCGCGCGTTACGCAGGTGATGGCGAGCTTGTCAGGTGCGCACGAAGTCATTCTCGTGATGGCGAGCGATGGCACCGTCGCTGCGGACGTGAGGCCACTCGTGCGCATGAACGTGTCGGTGATCGTGGAGCAGGACGGCCGCCGCGAGCAAGGCTACTGCGGCAGCGGCGGTCGCTACGATATGGCAGCCTTCCTGAAGGAGGATCGCTGGAAAAAGCTCGTGCACGAAGCCGTGCGCGGTGCCGTCGTCAATCTCGATGCCGTTGCCGCGCCCGCCGGCACGATGAACGTCGTACTCGGCCCAGGCTGGCCGGGCATTCTATTGCACGAAGCCATCGGGCACGGGCTCGAAGGCGACTTCAACCGCAAAGGCACATCGGCCTTCTCCGGGCGCGTCGGTCAGCAGGTGGCGTCCGAGCAATGCACCGTGGTGGATGACGGCACGTTGGGCTCGCGCCGCGGGTCGCTCAACATCGACGACGAAGGCACGCCGACGCAGTGCACGACGCTCATCGAGAACGGCATCCTGCGCGGCTATCTGCAGGACAAGCTGAACGCGCGTTTGATGGGTGTTGCCCCCACCGGCAATGGCCGCCGGGAGTCGTTTGCACATGTAACGATGCCGCGGATGACGAACACGTACATGCTCGCCGGCAAGCATTCGCCCGAAGAGATCATCGCCTCCGTGCCGAACGGCCTATATTGCAAAAACTTCGGCGGCGGCCAGGTGGACATCACTTCCGGGAAATTCGTGTTCTCGGCGA
>CBJNAT010000064.1:0-9047 GCA_966434585.1 uncultured Gammaproteobacteria bacterium
GCTCCCGATTTTGCTTTGCGCGACATGAGCGGCGAGAACCATCGCTTGTCGGAGCACGTGGGCGAGGTGGTGCTCGTGAATTTCTGGGCGAGCTGGTCCGGGCCATCGCGGCAGGAGATGCCGGCGCTCGATGATCTCTACTCGAAGTATCAGCGCGCCGGCTTCGTGCTGCTCGGCGTGAATCTCGACGACGACACGGAGCGCGCAGCCGAGATGGCGAAGGCAATGAAAGTTTCCTATCCGTTGCTGCTCGACGCTCAGAAGAGCGTGGCGCGCAGCTATCACGTGAGTGCGATGCCGCTCACGATTCTGATCGACCGCAGCGGCGTCGTGCGATATGTCGCAGAGAATTATCAGCCCGGCGATGAAAAGCGGTACGCGGAAGAGCTGCGGAAGCTCCTGAACGAGCAGTAACGACTTGAGACGTGCTTGAGGACATGAGTGTGCGGAACATTCTGAACGTACTGATCTGTGTCATGAGCTTGGGACTATGCACGTGGGCAAGCGCTCAGGAGCCAACGCCCACCGCGGCAGAAGGCTCAACCACGATCGACGCAGCTGCCGCATCGACCTCGGAAGGGGCCGCAGGGGACAAACCGGAGTTCCGCAGCCTCGACGAAGACGTGCAAGCATTGAAGAAGGAAGTGCTCGATCTCAATCGCGAGCTCTTCGTGCTGGAAGAGGAGCTGCTGTATCCGGCGAGCACGCAAGTGGCTGTGTTCGTGTCCATGGATGTGGGCGATTTCTTCGCGCTCGATTCCGTCACGCTGAAGATCGATAACAAGGAAGTAGCGAACTACCTCTACACCGAGCGCGAAGCCGAAGCGTTGCTCAAAGGCGGCGTGCATCGCGTGTTCATTGGCAACCTCAAAGTGGGCGAGCACGAGCTCGTGGCGTTCTTCACGGGCAAGGGCCCGCACGCGCGCGACTATCGGCGCGGCGCGAACGTGAAGATCGAGAAGGGCGTCGGCGCGAAATACGTCGAGCTGAAAGTCAGCGACCGGGCGAGCAAGCAGCAGCCCGAGTTCGTCGCGAAGCAGTGGGAGTAAGCCTGCTCGCTGCCGTCATGACTGCCATGCTTCATAAGCATCTGCCGGCGAAGGAGCCGTCAACCCCGCGTGAGCGGGAATCCATCTTTCGACGTCTCTGGATTGCCGCCTCTGCGAGAGCAACGAGGCGTGCAATCGTCTTCGCAATCTGCGCCGCGGTGGGTGCAAGCAGTGCCCAGGCGAAAGAGCCCGCCGCTTCGACACCGCTCGTGGGAACGCCTCAGCCCGTGCGCGATCTGCACTGGGGCGAGGTGCTGTTCTACTTCTACCAGGACGAGTATCTCGACTCGCTCATCCGACTCGATGCGGCCCAGAAGCTCGAACGCGTCGAGCATCATCCGATCGAAGCGGAACTGCTGAAGGGCGGCCTGTACCTCTCCCTCGGCCAGCACGAAGAGGCAGGGCGCATCTTCAAAGCGCTTCTCAACGACAACGTGCCCCCGGACGTGCGCAATCGCGCGTGGTTCTATCTCGCGAAAGTCTGGTACCAGCGCAACTACCTGCCGCAGGCGGACGAAGCACTACGCTCGATCAATGCCCGCTTGCCGGCGGATTTGGAAGCTGAGCGTCATCTGCTGCACGCCCAGGTCCTGATGTACGTGGATCGGTACGACGAGGCGCTGGCGGTGCTCGAGTCGTGGCAGCCGCCGAAGAAAGAACTGCAGCAGATGGCCACTTGGCAGGCGTATGCACGATTCAACATCGGCGTTGCGCTGGTGCGCAAAGGCCGCCTCGATGATGCGCGCCCGCATCTCGAACAAGTGGGGCAGGTCGCGGGTGCGAGCAAGGAATTGGCCGCGCTGCGCGATAAAGCGAACCTTGCCCTCGGGTTTGCATTGTTGCAGGCAAACCGCCCGATCGAGGCAAAGGAAGCCATGCAGCGCGTCCGGCTCGAAGGTCCGTACTCGAACAAGGCGTTGCTGGGCGTCGGCTGGGCCGATTCCGGCGCGAAGCAGTACAGCAAGGCATTGGTTCCTTGGATGGAGCTGCGCGATCGCAATCTCCTCGATGCAGCAGTGCAGGAGGCCTATCTTGCGATCCCTCACGCGTATGCGCAGCTCGATGCGACCCGGCAAGCCACCGACTATTACCTGGCGGCTGTGAACGCGTACGACTCGGAAACCAAGCGCATCGATGAATCGATCGCGGCGATCCGCGCGGGTAGGTTGCTGGATGCGATCCTCGAGAACGATCGAGCCGACAAAACGGGTTGGTACTGGCAGTTGAAGAGTCTGCCCGATGCGCCCGAGACGCGTTACCTCTACCACCTGCTCGCGACGCACGAGTTCCAGGAAGGGCTGAAGAACTATCGCGACCTGCGCCGCATGCAAGAGAACCTGGCGAGTTGGCACTTGAGTGTCGAAGCGTTTCAAGACATGGTCGATACACGCCGCCGTGCGTTTGCGCTGCGCGTACCCTCCATCGAACAAAGTCTCGATGCGGTCGATCTCGACAAGCTGGAAGAACGCAGCGTCGATTTGCAGTCCCGCATGGCGGCGATCGAGCGAGACAACGATGTCGCTGGGCTTGCGACCTCGAGCGAGCTGGAGCAGTGGCACAAAGTCCTGAAGCTCGAGTCTGTGCTGAGCCGTGCAGATCAAAGCGATCCGCTCGTGCAGGAGATGATCGAGAAGACCCGTCTGCTCAAGGGCGTGCTCTATTGGAATTTCAATGGCGCTTACAAGGCCCGCGTGTGGCGCGAGCGCAAACAGCTACGTGAGCTGGATGTCGCGCACAAGGAAGCACGGCGGCGCTCGGTACTCGTGGAGCGTGCGCGCGCCGAGTACCCGCGCCGCACAGAGGAGTTCGCAACGCGAGTGGAGGGGCTGTCGCCGCGGTTGGCGGAGCTGTCCGCTCGGTTGGACACCGCTGCGCAGAAGCAGAATCGCTATCTCGCGCAGATTGCCGTGCGCGAGCTCGAGACTCAGAAGCAGCGTCTCGCCGCGTATTCGCTGCAGGCGCGCTTTGCGTTGGCTTCCATCTACGATCGCGCTGCAAGCACTTCGCAGCCGCCTGACTCGGGCTCGCCGTCCGCGCCTGTGCTCGTCGAGCCGCCGAGCGGGAGCGAGCCATGAGCACGCGTCCTGTCGTTCGCTTGATCGCTGCGACCGTTGTGCTGTCGCTCGCGACGAGCGCGCTGGCCGATCGCAAAGTGAAGACGACCGGCACAATCAAGGACCTCGAGAAACGCGAGATCGTGGTCAAGCCCGAACCGCCGGCGCAGGCCCAGCCAGAACAGGCCATCGAGCAATACCGCAAGTTCTTGGAGCTGCAATCCAAGAATCCGGCGCTGCAGGCCGAAGCGATGCGTCGCCTGGGCGACTTGCAGGTGGATGTGGATGAGCAGGCTCGCGGCAACGGCGACATCATCGACCCGAGCACCGGCCTGCAGCTCAACGAAGCCATCGCGCTTTACGAAGGGCTGCTGCAGAAGTTCCCCGATTACGAACGCAACGATGCCGTCATGTACCAACTGGCGCGGGCGTACGAGGCGCAAGCGAAGGCGGATCGGGCGCTCGAGATCCTCGATGTGCTCGTGCAGCGTTATCCGCACAGCCGCTGGATCACGGAAGCACAGTTCCGTCGCGGCGAGATCTTATTCAGCAAGCAGCAGTATCGTCTCGCTGAGCATGCGTATGCGGCCGTCATCGCCGGCGGCACGAACACCGGCTTCTACGATCAAGGTCTCTACAAACACGCTTGGTCATTGTTCAAACAGAGCCGTGGCGAGGAAAGCGCGCTGTCGTTCCTGCAGCTGCTCGATCGCGTGATGATTCGCGACGGCAGCTTGCGCCAGAAAGATTCGATGACGCGCCCCGAGCGCGAGCTGTCCGCCGACGCATTCCGTGCGCTGGCGATCATGGCTTCGGACCAGGACGGTCCAGAGACGTTGAATGCGACGCTGCGTGAGCGGGGCGATCCGGTTTATGCGCACTTGCTCTACGAAGCGCTCGGCGATCTCTATATCGAGAAAGAGCGCTATCAGGACGCGGCGAAGGCATTCGAGGCGTTTGCCGCGCGTCGTCCGGACGATCGGTACGCACCGTCGTTACAGGTGCGCGCCATCGAGGCTTACGACAGAGGCGGGTTCGCTTCGCTCGTGATCTCGGGCAAGCAGGCCTTCGTCGAACGCTACGCATTCGGCTCGCCGTTTTGGGCGAACCGCAAGGTCGACGATGCACCGGAAGTTGCCGCTCAGCTCAAGTCGAATTTGAAAGATTTGGCCGAGTATCACCACGCACGCGCTCAGAAGTCGAAAGCCATGGAAGACTACGTGGCGGCGGCACGCTGGTATCGACAGATGCTGGACTCATTCCCGCAAGATGCCGAGGCGCCCGCCACACGCTACCTTCTTGCCGAGGTGCTCTTCGACAGCAAGCGTTATGCCGAAGCTGCGCGTGAGTACGAACGCACGGCCTACGACTATCCACTCCATGTGAAGTCGCAGGCCGCCGGGTATGCAGCACTCGTCGCCTACGAGAAGCATGAGGCGACACTCTCGGGCGCCGAGCGGGCAAGCTGGCATCGGCAAGCCATCGAAAGCCAGCTGATGTTCGCGACCAGCTTCCCTGAGCACGCCGAAGCCGGCGTGGTCATGACCAAGGCGGCGGAAGCGCTATTCAAGTTGAACGAGTTCGATCGAACGATCGAGGTGACGCAGCAGGTGCTCGCGCGTCAGCCGCCCGTCGCACCAAATCATCAGCGCACGGCCGCAACCCTGCTTGCGCATTCGCTCTTCGATCGCGGTCGCTACGCAGAGGCCGAGAACGCTTACCTGCGAGTGCAGGGGCTGTTGCCGGCGAACGATCCTGATCGCGCGGCGATCACCGAACGCGTCGCAGCCTCGATCTATAAACAGGCCGAAGCAAAACAGGCGGGCGGCGATACGCAAGGTGCAGTCAACGACTTCCTGCGGGTGGGAACGTTGGCGCCGGGCTCGAAGGTGCAGGCGAACGCCGAGTTCGACGCAGCCACGCTGCTCGTCAATGCAGGTCAGTGGCAACAGGCCTCTGGAGTCCTCGAAGCTTTCCGTCGCAACCATCCCAATCACGAGCTTGCGCCGGATGTCACGCGCAAGCTCGCGGTCGCTTACATGGAGACGGGGCGCAGCGGTGCCTCGGCCGCGGAGTTCGAAAAGATCGCCGCGGACAAGAGCGAAAAGCCCGATGCGCAGCGTGCGGCGTTGTGGCAGGCCGCGGAGTTGTACGACAAAGCCAGTCAGCCGGGCGATGCAGCACGCGTCTGCGCGCTCTACGTGGAACGCTTGCCGAGCACACTCGATCCTGCCGTCGACGCCCGTCAGAAGCTGGCCGATATGGCAGGTCAGCGCAACGATTCCGTCACGCGCGCGAAATGGCTCGATGAGATCGTCAAGGCCGACAAGGCAGCCGGTGGCGCTCGTACTGACCGCAGCCGCTACCTCGCCGCGCGAGCGACGCTCGAATCCGCGTCACCGGCAGCGGCAATGTTCCAGGCCACCAAGCTCGTAGTCCCGCTCGATAAGTCTCTCAAGCAGAAGCGTGCTGCGATGGAAAAGGCGCTCGCGGTCTATGGTCGTGCGCTGGACTATCAGGTGGCTGAAGTGACCACTGCCGCGACGTTCGGCATGGCCGAGATGTACCGGCAGCTCGGCGCGGATCTCATGAGCTCCGAGCGTCCGAAAGAGTTGAGCGCGGACGAACGCGAGCAGTACGACGTGTTGCTCGAGGAGCAGGCGTTCCCGTTCGAAGAGAAGGCGATCCAGTTGCACCAGGTGAACGTGCAGCGGACGAAAGAGGGTGTTTACGACCCGTGGGTGCAGCGCAGTTTCGAGGTGCTCGCGAAACTGAATCCGGCGCGCTACGCCAAGGCAGAAGTGGGAGAGGAACATGTTTCCACGCTGCATTGAGAGGAGCCAGGGCCTGGGGGCTCGGGGCTGGGGGTCGGAAGGCGCTTCGCGCGCACAGCGATCGTCTCGTTGGCTGGTGCTCTTCGCGCTGTCGATGAGCATCGTTGCGTGCTCATCCGGCCCGCCGAAGAAAGAAGTCTCGTCCGGGCCTGCCGCCACGACTGAGACAGCCGGCGGTGCGGTCTCACCGCCACCCGCGGCCGATTCAACCGAAGCCGTTGCGGAGTACGAACGAGCGATGCAGTTGATGAGCGCGGGAGATGCGGCGAATGCCGAACGTGCTTTCCGCCAGTTGGCAGATCGATATCCCGCGTATGCAGGACCGTTGATCAATCTCGCGATCCTGTATGCGAAGACCGACCGCACGAGCGATGCCGAGCTCGCGCTCAAAGAAGCACTGCAGCGCAACCCCAACAGCGCGCCCGCACTCAATCAACTCGGCATCCTTTACCGCAAGCTCGGGCGCTTCAAGGAAGCCGATGAGGCCTATCAGAAGGCTGTCGGCAGCGACCCCAACTATGCGCTCGCGTATTTGAACCTGGGCGTTCTGTGCGACCTGTACCTGGAGCAGCCGCAGCGCGCGCTCGAAAGCTTTCAGCGCTACCTTCAGCTCGAGCCTAATCCGCAGCCGCAGGTCCAGAACTGGGTGAAGGAGCTGCGCACGCGGCTCGGAATTCGCGAGCCGGCGCCAGTAGAAGCGGCACCCGCTGCCGTTGCGCCGGAGACCGCACCTGAAACGGGAGCTTCGCCATGATCACGGCAACACGGTGGTTCGCGGCGATCGCGCTTGTGGCGTTTGCCTGTGCCGCTGCGGCTCAAGACACCCCTGCGGCTCAGTCCGAGCCGACGGAAGCAGATGCACGTACGGCGGATGCGGCCGGGGCCAAAGCGCCTGGCTCATCCAAGGGCAAGAAGAACGCCGCCGATCGATTGGATTTGGACACGACGGTCGTCACTGGTAACCGCGAGCTGCCGAAAGTGCTCTACATCGTGCCGTGGAAGAAGGCCGATCTCGGCGATCTGCCGGGCCAACCGTTCAACACGCTGCTCGATGAGGCGCTCACACCCGTCGACCGCGACGTTTTTCGTCGAGAAGTGACGTACTACGGCGCTGTCGCGGGCGGGCAGAGCACAGGTGATACGAGCGCTGCGCCGGAATCCGCGACAGGCAAGACGCAGTGAGAAGTAGTTCTCGGCATTGGACCTTTCCCTAACGCATTTTTCGCCTTTGAACACGAGTAGCGATCGGGCACGAGCGGGTCGCGCGATTTCCTAAGGAGCCTTCGATGGAGTTCTATCAAGTCGTCGTCAACTTCTTCCAGGAGGGCGGGGTCTTTCTCATTCCGCTCGTCGTCATTTTCGTGGTCGGCGTCGCCATCGCGATCGAGCGGACGATCTATCTCACCAAAGAGATGGTGTTGAACCGCAACTTGTGGAACGAAGTGACGCCGCTCATCAGCGCGGGCAACTTCAAGCAGGTGGTCGCGATCACTTCCAAATCGAAGGCGCCGATCGCGACTGTCCTGAACTACGGCATCGCTCGTCTCGCCACGGCACGTCGTCGCGACGACGTAGAGAAGGCCATGGACGAGAGTCTCCTCGAAATCATCCCGCGCATCGAGAAGCGCACCCACTACCTGTCGTCGCTCGCGAATATCGGCCTGCTGGCCGGCTTGCTCGGCACGATCATCGGCCTGATCGGTGCGTTCGCCGCCATCGCGGCCGCGAATCCCGCGGAGAAGGCCAGTCTGCTCGCGGCCAGCATCTCCGAAGCCATGAACAACACGGCGTCCGGCCTGTTCGTCGCGATCACGTTGCTGCTCGCGCACATGTTCCTCGAAGCCAAAGCCACAAAGCTCATCGACAGTCTGGAAATTGCCTCCGTCAAGTTCCTGAACGCCGTGGTCGAGCGTCGCCAGGTGCCGGAAGCGGCGCTCGATGAAGCGGTGGTGGCTTCGCCCCAGCGCGCCCCGGCACGCGGGACGGCCTGAGCCATGGCGCTTTCGAAGGCAGCGGGCCGCGTCAGGCGCAATCACGCGCGCTACCGCGGTCGGCACGGTCTCAATGTCGTGCCGATGATCGACATGATGATCATCCTCGTGTCCTTTCTGATCTTCTCGGCGGTGTTCACGAAGACCCATGTGCTCGAGTTGAACCTGCCCGGGGCGGACGCCGCGGTACCGGATCTGCCGGAGGGACTGAATCTCGAGATCATCGTGCACCCGAGCAGCATCGATGTGGCCGATCGCGGCACGGGCGTTCTGAAGTCGCTGCCAAGCAGCGGCGATTATGATCTGAAAGGGCTCTCGGATTACCTGCAACTCGTGAAGTCGAAGTACCCCGAACACAAGGACGCCACGATCCTGCTCGAGCCCGAGATCGCATACGACACGTTGGTGCAGGTCATGGATACCGTGCGCGTGTTCCCGGTGCCCAACTCCAACTGGGACATGGCTGAGCTGTTCCCGAACGTGTCCGTGGGAGATGCCCCGACATGACGCCGTATCGCATCAAACGTCATCGCAAGCGCCACCATGCCGACGACACGCACATGGCGCTCGTGCCGTTCATCGACATGTTGATGATTCTTTGCGTGTACTTGATCACGCAGAATTCCGACGTCGAAGTGCTGCCGAATTCTAAGAACATCTCCATTCCGCAGTCGATCGCCACGACCATCCCGCGGCCGACCGTCGTCGTGATGGTCACGAAGGAGGATCTGCTGGTTGACGGTCGGTTGATCGCCAAGCTCGCGGACGTTGCGCGCACCGAAGAAGCGGTCATCGCGCCGCTGAGTGCTGCCCTGAAGAGTCAGGCGGATCGCGTGTTGGCCACAGCGGCGGAGCTGCGTCCCGAAGAGCGCGAAGTGACCATCATGGGTGACCGCGGCGTGCCCTACAGCATCCTGCGCAAAGTGATGGCCACCTGCACCGATGCCGACTACGGCAAGGTGTCGCTGGCGGTGATCGAGCGCGAGCGCGCAGCGGCGAAAGGATGACCAACCCGTGACCAGCACCGCGCTCAACCTCGCCCCGTTATATCGTTTGTATGCGCTGCACTGGTCTCCGACAGAGGCAGTCGAGCAGCGCTACAGCCAGATTTTGCGCAAA
>CBJNAT010000065.1:0-8957 GCA_966434585.1 uncultured Gammaproteobacteria bacterium
ATCCGGCGGCTCACGCCCATGCGGTCGGCAATCGACTCGTACGTGAGCTCTTCGTGAAAATGCAGCCGCAGCACTTCGCGCGCGCGCGGTGAAAGCGTCTGCAGCGCGCGATTCAGCTCCATCTGGCGCCGCTCTTGCTCCACGTTCTCCTCCGGCCCGGCTGTCACTGGAGCTTCGCTCAGCCATTCCGATGCGTGCGGGAAGCGTTGGCGCGCGTACGTGAACCACTCGCAGGCCACGTTGCTCGCCATCTTGAACAGGTACGCTTTGGGATCGTTGACCAGCTCGGCACGGTCGTAGCGGAGGAGGCGAAGAAACACCTCCTGCGCGAGATCGTCGATGTCGGAGGTCTTGACGCCGCGACGAACCGCCAGAAAACGTCGCAGCGGATCGCGCAGCTCGTCGAACCAGTCCGCGAGCTTGCCGCGGGGCGGGCCGAGCGCGAGTTTTTCAGCACTGCGCGACATGGTGCATGACGTGTAGCGGATGGACAGGCGCGCTCAGCATCGACGCTCGGCCAATGCGCCGTAACTGTTTGAGGTCGTGGCTCTGTTGCATCGAATCCCCCATGCTTCGTTTCATTCTGCCGGCCGCGTAGTGTGCGGTCGAGGCTCAGGGCTGCTGATGGCGGCGACGCACTCCTGCTGAGTTACGTGCATGCATCGGCGGCGTTGCCCTGACTTCTGGCTTTGCCTTGCAGGTACTCCTCGCGCGTGATGAAGCTGCGGTCGGCAACAGGCCGAAATTTCAGCATGCGCAGGCCGCGCTCACCGGCCCGAAATCGACACAGCGTGTCGCCCGCCACGAAGATGGATGAACCCGGCATGAGCTCGCGGCTGCCGATCATCATGGAGCCATCGACGACGTAGAGGTTCCATCGCGTCGGAGTTGTGTATGCGCACTTTCATCGACTTGGCCTTTGCGGGTCGACCGGTCGCGCACGAACATGACCGCAACGACAGCCCTTCGTCAATCCCCGTCTGCGCGAAAGGAAACGGTCGCCGTCACTCGCGATAGCTGCGATCGTGCTGATGACTTTTCGCAGCAGGGCAGTCCACAACAGGCGATCGGGGATGTGAGCAGTGGATCGCGGCTGGGTGTGATGGCAATACCACGCGCGTGCAGTGCAACGATCGGGTACAACTTGCGAATGACATCGGTACAACGTTCCAAACGTGCGGATGACTCGCGCAGCGGCGCCGCAGCTTTCGTTGCCGGTGTAGAGCACCGCGCACGACGGTTCGAAACGAGTTGTGGCGCTGGCTCGCTGGTGTGGCGTGCGTGGGGGAGCGGTCGACCCCTTCTTCTCATCCATGGTGCCCACGGGTCTTGGCTGCATTGGATCCGTAACATCGACGCCCTTGCGGCGAAGCACACCGTCTGGGCGGTCGACCTCCCGGGCTTTGGTGATTCCGCCATGCCGCCGCAGCAGGATCACCGCGGGATAACGGACCCCATCGCATCGGGCTTGAAAAGCTTGCTGCCGAAAGAGCTTCCGCTCGATGTCGTCGGCTTCTCGGTCGGCGGTGTCGTGGCCGCCCACCTAGCCGTCTTCCATCCCGATCTCGTGCGCCGCCTCATCGTGGTGGATTCAGGCGGGCTCGGTACGCCGCTGGGCGAGTTCGAGCTCGAGCGTATAGGCGGCACAGTGGGTGAAAAGCGGACAGCGGCGCTGCGCGCGAACCTGCATGCACTCATGCTGCGAAATCCTGTCAGCATCGATGCGCTGGCACTGCACATCCAAACGCGGCATTCAGCGCAGCGTGTGCTGTTCGATGTTCCCTCTCTCGTCCTGCCAGACAAACTGAGAACGGCTTTGCCGCAAATCACCGTGCAGCTCGATGCCATCTGGGGCGAGCTCGATCGGCCGCACCCCAATCCGGCGGCGCAGGAGCGCGTGCTGCGCGAGTTTCATTCCGACATGGAGTTCAGAGTGATCCCTGAGGCGGGGCACTGGGTGATGTACGAGCGTCCGGAGCAGTTCAACCGGACGCTGCTGGATCTTCTCGATCGCCCGCTGCGGTCTCCGAGCAGCTGACGCCTCGCATCGGCCATGCACGGCATGAAGAACTCTGAGAACATACCGATATTCCCCCGCAGCACTGAGCCATGCCACAACCCAAAAAGTTTTATGACCGGTTGACTGGACGCGTCGCCATCGTCACGGGTGCCGGATCCCAGGGAGAAGGAGTCGGTACAGGCAAGGCGATGTCGATCGCCTTCGCCCGGGAAGGCGCAAAGGTGTGCCTCGTGGATCTACACGCCGAACGCGCCGAGGAAACGCGACAACTCATCGTTGCCGCCGGAGGCGATGCTTTCGTCCACGCGGGAGATGTCACCGACAGCGCGGTGTGCGCAGCCATCGTCAAAGCCACGCTGGAACGCTATGGCCGCTTGGACATCCTCGTCAACAATGTCGGCGTCAGTGGCGGATACAGTGAGCTGTGGGAGATGGACGAGCAGCACTGGTCGCGGGTGCTCGATTTGAATTTGAAGAGCTGCGTGCTCATGACCAAGCACGCCTTGCGTCCGCTGATCGAATCGCAGCGCGGCTCGATCATCAACATCTCCTCCACCGCAGCACTGTTGGCCAGCGGCAGCGCCTTTGCCTACGGCCCGGGCAAGGCGGCGGTGATCGAGTTCACCCGCGAAATTGCGGTCAAGTACGGTCGCAACGGCGTGCGTGCCAACACGATCTGCCCGGGCCATATCTATACGCCGCATGTTTCCGGCTTCTTCGACGAAGCGACCTTCCAATCACGACGCAAGGTGGCGCCGCTCGGTATCACGGGCGATGCCTGGGACATCGCCACTGCGGCGATCTTCTTTGCCAGTGACGAATCGCGCTTCGTCACCGCTACTTGCCTAGCGGTGGACGGTGGCGTAACGCAGACGATGCAAATGACGGCGCACGCGCTGATCAACGATTGAGATGACATCGCGAAACCCGGAAACGGATGATGAGCAGCACAGCTCCGACCATTCCCGCCCACGTGCCGTCCGAGCTGGTGTTCGATTTCGACATCTGGAATTTGCCCGGTCAGTACGAAAACCCGCATGACTTTTGGATGACGCTGCGCCAGCCCGGCGTGCCTCGCATCTTCTACACGCCGCGCAACGGCGGGCATTGGATGCTGCACCGGTACGAGGACACGCTGGAGGGCTATCGCGACACCGAATTCTTCACCAACTACCCCAACGGCATTCCGGCGCGCAGGGGCGGCGCGGCCAAGCTCATCCCGGTGGAAATCGATCCTCCCGAGCACGTGAAGTATCGCAACGTGCTAGGTCCCGCGTTCAATCCTCCCGCGGTCAAGCGCCAGCAGGACCGCATCCGCGCCCGCATGGTCGAGTTGATCGAGTCAGTGCTACCCCAAGGCCGCTGCGATTTCGTGCGCGACATCTCAGGCCGCCTGCCCACCAGCGTATTTCTCAACCTCATGGGCATGCCGATGTCGGACTTCGACGCCATCATGGAGATGGAACACGCCTTCCTGCGCGGGGCGACGCCCGAGATCCAAGAGGATGGCGCTAACCGCATCCTGAGTTACGTGAGCCAACACATCGAACAGGCCTCCAAGGCGCCTGGTGATGACATCACCGGCGTGCTGCTGAAGGCTCGCGATAAAGAGGGTCAGCCCTGGTCACGCGATGAGATCGTCAACTGCGCCTTTCTGCTCTATGTGGCCGGGTTGGACACGGTGACCAACATGCTGGGCTTCATATGGCACCGCTTGGCCTCGCGGCCGCAAGAGCAGCAGTACATTGCCAGCCACCTCGACGAGGTGCCCAAATTCGTCGAAGAATTGATGCGGCTGGGCTCGCCCGCACTGAACGCGCGACGCGTGCGGCGAGACGGCACCTGGCGCGGCGTTTTCATGAAGGCCGGCGATGCCGTGCTGAACGCTCCTGCCAACGCCAACCGCGATGCGAGCCAGTTCGAACGTCCGGACGACGTTATCTGGGACCGCGAGAACGCCCGGCACCAGATTGCCTTCGGCGCCGGCCCCCACCGCTGCGTGGGCCAACACCTGGCGCGGCAGGAGATCGTCATCGCGCTGGAGGAATGGTTCAAGCGCATCCCCTCCTTCCAGCGCGACGCAAACCAGCCGCTCAAACCCTACGTGGGCAACATCATGGGGTTCGCCAGCCTGGCGCTGGTCTGGGAACCTTCTCGCGGTCGTTGAACACCGCATCGCCAAAGCGTTCGCCCGCGATCGGGTCGACCTTCGCCTGAGGGAAACCCAGTCATGAACGATGTGCAGGCGCTTGCCGATATCGCTGCGGTCATTTATCGCTACAGCACAGCGATGGACACTCGCCAGTGGCAGCTCATGGAAGAGGTGTTCACGCCTGATGTCGTCGGCGATCTGGGCGGCATGATCTGCAATGGTCGCCAAGCGACGGTCGATTTCATCAAGGCGGCGATCGACTGCTGTGTCAGCACACATCACATGAACACGAACATCGAAGCGACGATCAGCGGCGATACCGCACGTGT
The DNA here is from genome assembly GCA_966434585.1 of uncultured Gammaproteobacteria bacterium. GTDB lineage: Bacteria > Pseudomonadota > Gammaproteobacteria > Steroidobacterales > Steroidobacteraceae > DATELY01. The sequence goes on from CBJNAT010000065.1 coordinate 4,502, forward strand.
CATGAACAAATTCTCCGCGTGGCACCGCGGCAAGGATACGCAGAAGAACACGCTCTTTCTGGCCTTGGGAACGTATGCGGACGAATTCGTCCGTACGCCGGCCGGATGGCGCATCCAGCGTCGTACGGAGCGCATGCAACTGGAAGCCTGGCTCGATGCATCCAACCCGGGGAACATGGCGGAATTCTTTGCAGCCGCCTTCGGCGTGCCCACGTGAACGATGTGTTGCGCGTACCGGGCTTCCGGGCTGCGCAACGTTCCAAGCTCGCTCAAACCGATCCCGCGGCTCCCGCCCATTGGATACGGCGAATGTGAAGACATTCCTCTATGAAGCCATGAGTGAGCGCCAGAGCAACTGAAGTTCGCGAAATGGACGATGTGTTCGTCAGCTGCGCCAGCCCTGCTCTCGAAGCACGGTAGGACGCGTGCTCGGTTTCAGTTCACTGAGCGGCACTGCCCACCGTCGACGCGATAGTTGGCGCCCGTGGTGTACGCCGATAGCGGACTCGACAACAGCGCCACCATGCGACCGATGTCTTCGGGCTGGCCGAAATGGTCGGCTGCGATGGGGATTTTCTCTTCGATGAAACGCCGCTCGATCTCGTTCCAATCGCTACCCCAACCGAGCTGCTGAGCCCACGCCGTGAACGTTTGTGTTACGGCCGGCGTCAGAATCGTGCCAGGACTGACGGTGTTCACGGTAATGCCGGTATGTGCCAGCGTCTTCGCAAGTGAGCTTGACAGGTTGACCATCGCGGCCTTCACCGCCTGGTATTCGGCGAGATCCGGTTCTGTCTGAGTGGCCGCGGCGCTGGCGATGTTGATGATGCGACCCCACTTGCGTTCCTTCATACCGGGCACGAACCGCTGGATCAGGCGCACCGCGGCGCCGACATTCTGCTCGAAGGTCCACAGCCAGTCTGACCAGGGAATGTCGAGCCAGGGAGCATTCATCGGCCCCGCCTCAGCGTCACGACGGTGCGATGAGGCTCGACCCCCAGCGTTGTTGACGAGAATGTCGATGCCACCGAGCGCCTTCATGACTGCATCGCCCACGGCGGTGCTGCCTGCTTCAGTGGCGAGATCGCCCAGCGCGATGTGCGCCTGACCTCCGCTTGCGCGGATTTCCCGCGCGACCGCTTCACAGCGCGCAGCATCGCGCCCGTGCACCACGACAACGGCCCCTTCCGCGGCCAGTGTCCGAGCGACACCCGCGCCGATGCCGGAATTACTGCCGGTAATCAAGGCGCGCTTACCATGCAACTGCATATCCATCTTGGTTTCCTCGGCGCTAGTCTCGTCGGGTGATATCCACGCGCAGCCGTCGTAGTTTCATCGTCTTGATGACCCAATGGCCATCGATGCATTCGTAGGTCTCGTGATAGTGACCATAGCCATGCAGGGCACGAATCGGCGCGGATGAGTTCTCCGGCCACCACAGCATGTCTTCCATGGCCCAGATTCCCGTCGCAGTCGCATCCGAGGTGAGCTCGATCTCGGGACAGTGACCGTGGTGCACGCTCACGACGTCGGCCAGTGGCTCACTGACGGTCTGCACGATGTTGTCGGCACCTGTGACGACGCAGCCCGGGATGTCGTCGCTGATGTCGAACAGGGCATCTTCCGTGAAGAGATCACGGAAACCTGGCCAATCCTTCGTGTCCACGCAGCGAAAGTATTTCGCCTTGAGCCCCTTCAGTTGCTCCAGGGCGAGAAGCTTGGAGGTGTCGTTCATGGGTTCACCGTGCCGAACTTAATAAGTGGAGCTGGCGTACTGAAGAGCCTACCTCGTACTTTGATAGGTTCTCGTCACTGCTGGAGAGTGATCAAGCCAATTGCCTCGCCGAGACTTCGTCGAGGCTGCGAATCAGCGCGACGAACTCCGCAACATGAGCCGGCACTTTCCGCTGTGGCCAGGCAATCACGACCTGCGAATCGAACGATTGAGGCAATCCGGCGAGCGGCACGAAAGCGACACCAGCAACTGCGGGATGGCGTGCCGATGCAGGCACGATCGCGATGCCCAACTCCATCGCGACGAGGCTCAGCATGGTGTACGGCTGACTCACTCGCTGCGCGATCGTTGGCGTGAATCCTGATCGTCTGCACGCTGAAGACAGCTCCGCAAAGTAGGCGGCCTCGAACTGCTGCGGAAACAGCAGGAGAGGCAGACCTTTGAGATCTGCGACCTGCGCAACACGCTGTTTCGCGAGCGGCCAGCGGTCAGGCACCGCAATCACGGGCCCAAAGCGTGTCAACAGCGCAGAGGTGAGCCCATTGAAATCAGAGTCGTGAACGACCGTGAGCGCGATATCGAGGGCGCCGCGCCGTAGGCGTCGCAGCTGCGCAGTGCTGGCCAGCTCGTGCAATTCGATCTGGATGTGCGGACGGCGCTTCCGGAATTCGCGCACTGCTCGAAGCAGCGCCGGCGATGTCGACAGCGGAACGAAGCCCACGCGCACGACCATGCGCTCTGCGGATGCCGAGAGCTTCACTGCATGCTCTGCTTCATCTGCCCGCTGCACGATCTCTCGAGCCTGGGCGAGCAGCGCAGTACCGGCCGCCGTCAGCTGCACTTCACGACTGGAGCGTTGGAACAGCTTGGCGCCGAGCGACTCTTCGAGCCGCATGATCGACTGGCTCAACGGCGGCTGTGCCATACGCAGACGACGGGCGGCCCGACCGAAGTGCAACTCCTCGGCGACCGCCACGAAATGGCGCAGTTGTCGCAGTTCCATCGTGCCGCAGTGGCCTCGTGTCGAGTTCGATGATGGGCAGTATAGCGTCGAACTCGCCGCAAGCTCTTGTCGTCGCTGGTTGAAGCGGGGAGCGGAAATGCGACTCCCGTCACTCGGGCCCTAGCAGCCTGCTACCGCGCCTTCGATTGTTTGCCGGCGATGAACGCAGCCGCGATATCGTGATGCTCCTGGCTCAGCGTTGCAGCCAGTTGGCGCGCGAGCGTCGTGTCGAGCATGTGTGCCGCCGAGCGATGCAGATGCAGATTCATGAGCTTTTTGGTTTCACGCAACGCATTGCGTGGCTGCTTCAGCAACTTGTTCGCCAGCGTCCGGGCTTCTTCTATCAGTAGATCGGGTGCAACGACGCGATTGGCCAAGCCGAATTCGACCGCCTGCTGCGGTGTGATGCGATCTCCCGTGAAGATGAGTTCCTTTGCACGCAGCAGGCTCATGTAAAGCGGCCAGGCGACGGAGATGCCATCTCCAACAACCAGTCCGATGTTGATGTGCGGTTCTGCGATGAACGACTTCTCGGACATCAGCACGATGTCGCACAACGTGGCGAGTGTGGCTCCCCATCCCACTGCAGGGCCATTGACCGCCGCGATGATGGGAATGGGTACGTCGATGAAGCCGTGAATCGTGCGGCGCGCGTTCTCTTGCACGGCGCTGGCGAACTCGGCGTCCTCGAGCGTCGTCACGAAGTGTGTCATGTCGCCGCCAGCACTGAATGCGCGGCCAGCACCCGTGAGAATCGCCACACGCGCCTCCGGATCCTCTGCCAGTGCGCGGAATAGCTTCGGATAGCTGAAGAGCATCTCCGTCGTGGACGCATTCAGATCATCGGGCCGATTCAACGTGATAATGCGCAGACCGCCTTCGGCGGTAACAAGGATGTCGTTGGAAAGACCGTACAAGTTTGCCATGGGTACCTCTGATCACGTCGGGTTGTCTGGCCGCGTCGTCGTCATCTCAACGGAACGAAATCGTGTGCCCGCCATCGACCGCGATGGTCTGGCCGTTGATGTAGCCACCGGCGCGCGAGGCGAGCATCAGCGCGACGCCTGCGATCTCATCGACTTCTCCGAAACGCTGCGATGGATTGCGTTGCTTGTACCAAGACACGAGTGCTGGATCTTCCCATTGTGAGCGGGCCATCTCGGTCTTGAACGTGCCGGGGGCGATGCAGTTCGTGCATACGCCCTTGCTTGCGAACTCCATCGCCATGTTGCGGACGAACTGCATGTCACCTGCTTTCGTCAGGCCGTAAGTGCCCGTCTGCGGATCACCCAGTATTCCGACGATCGATGCGACGACGATGAAACGTCCGTAACCTCGCTCGAGCATGCCGGGCACGGTCATCTGTGCAAGCCAGATACTGCTCTGCAAGTTGACTTGCATGAACTTCGTGAACGTTTCATCCGGCAGGTCGAGCACCGATCCCACCCACGGATGAATGGCGGCGTTGGCCATGACGATATCGATGCGCTGCCAACGGTTCAGAGCGCCGTCGACGAGGTTCTTGAGCTCGTCTTTGCGCCCGATGTTGCACGCGATGGGGATGGCCTCGCCAGCTCCGCCGCACTGCGCATTGATTTCTGCCGCAGCGGCCTCGCAGGCATCGAGCTTGCGTCCCGAGATGACCACCTTCGCGCCGTGCTGGGCCATTAGCAGAGCGCTCGCGTAGCCGATACCGCGGCTGGAGCCGGTCACGAGCG
>CBJNAT010000066.1:0-8869 GCA_966434585.1 uncultured Gammaproteobacteria bacterium
TACGCGGCCGATGCCGACGGCTTCGGCGGCGATGAGGATGCGCTCGGGGTTCATGCCGTGGAGGATGTATTGGAAGCCCTTGCCTTCCTCACCAATGCGATCCTCCAGCGGCACGGGCAGTCCGTCGATGAACAGTCCATTGGGCTCGCGGATGTGTGCATCGGCACTGAAGACGAACGGACGGCTCATAAGGTTACTCCTGGAGCATCAACGCGTCTCATAACGCTTCGGTGCTTTCAATGAAGCCTCGAAGTCGAGCGACGCCTGCGCGATTGGATTACCGAGCAGCGGATAGTTCATGGACAAGCTCAGGGCCGCCCGGCGCGGGACATCTTGCGATTCCCATACGGCCCGCACTGTGCCCTGCAATGCAACCGATGGTTTGGTCGCGATGCGAGCAGCCAACTCCTGGGCGCGCAGCCACAGCGCGTCGTGGCCGGTGAGGATCTCGGTCACGAGCCCGATGCGCAGCGCGGTTTGCGCGCCGATGCGCTCATCGTTGCCGAGCAGCATCATGCGCATGACATCGCCATAGGGGATCCGATAAGTGAGGCCGATCGGCTCGACGGCTGCCACCATGCCGTACGTGGTGTGCGGATCGAAAAATTCGGCGTCATCCGAGCAGATCAGGAAGTCGCATTCGTTGAGCCAGTAGAACGCGCCGGCGCAACACAGCCCGTGCACTGCGCCAATGACCGGTTTCCAGCACCGGTTGGATTTGGGGCCGAGAAACTCGCCGGGATCGCGCTGCTCGAAGGGGCGCCCGTAATCGACCACGGCCTCTTCTCCATGCGCCTTCACGTCGGCCCCGGTGGAAAACGCGCGTCCTACGGCGGCGCGCAGCACGATCGCACTGACGCGATCGTCCCCTTGCAGTTCGCGCCACAGCCGTGCGAACTCATGCATCATCTGCGCGTTGAAGGCGTTCAGCGCCTTCGGTCGATTGATCGTCAACGTGGCGCTCTGGTCCACGCCGATGTCGACCAGCAGTGTTTCATAAGGCATCCCGAGCTACCTGTCGTATGTGCGGCGTTTGATTCGCGCTCGATATTGAGTTGATGATATTAAGGTATCTGAATATCACGACCTGCGCAAATCTTGCGCGCGGTCGAGCGCAAGCAGTCGAGCCGATGTCCCGGCGTGGCAAACGCCGTGAAATTACGGGGTGAGGGATCGATTCGAAGCGCCAGGGCGCGAACAGTCGTTGACCGCATGCGCGTCGCTGCTAAGATGCAAAAGAAATATCTCTTTGAGCCGAGGAGTGGAAGTGTGGTCTGGCAGCATCGCGACCGGACGGCGATCGTGGGCATCGGTGCAACGCCGTACTACCCGCGTGGACAGTCCTTACCGCGCACCACCAACGAGCTGATCGGCGATGCGATTCTCGCGGCCTGCGTAGACGCGGGTCTCTCGGTGCGCGATATCGACGGCTTTGCCTATTACTCGGGTGCGACTGCAGGTTATTCGGACAAGATGGATACGCCGAGTCTGATGGAAACGCTCGGCATACCGGCAGTGACTTTCACGGCAGCGCTGACCGGCGGCGGGGGCGGTTCCGCGGGCGCGGTCGGTCTGGCCGCTGCCGCTCTCATTGCGGGCGACGCTCACTACGTAGTCACCGTGATGGGGTTGCAGCAAGCGACGACGCGGTTGGGAACGATATTCGGCCAATTGCCTCCCGATCCTGAGATCTCGTTCCTGCAACCGTCGGGGCTGATCGGGCCGGGACACTTGATGTCCATGCTCGTGCGTCGCCACATGCATCTGTACGGCACGCGGCGCGATGCGTTCGCCGAAATCGTCATCGCGAGCCGTGAGAACGCCAACAATCGACCTACGGCGCTACGCCGCAAGCTGCTTACTCGCGAGGAATACTTTGCCGCGCCGATGCTGGCCGATCCGCTCTGCCGGTTGGATTTCTGCCTGGAAACCGACGGCGCAGTCGCGGTGATTACCACGTCTGCCGAGCGCGCGCGTGACCTCAGGCAGAAGCCGGTGTACGTGCACGCCGTTGCGCACGGCGGTGAGCGCAACTGGGGTCGCGCATTCGCCTGGATGGGAATGCCCGATCCAGTCTTTGCCTCCTCGGGCCACAAGCCGGTGGCTGATCGCCTGTGGGCGAAAGCTGGGCTCGGACCGCAGGACATCGATGTCGCGCTGCTCTATGACCACTTCAGCCCGATGGTGCTGATGCAGCTCGAAGACTATGGATTTTGCGACAAGGGTGAAGGTGGGCCATTTGTGGAGAGCGGCGCGATTCGCCGGAATGGTTCGATCCCCGTCAATCCCCATGGCGGGCAGTTGTCGGAGGCGTACATCATCGGCATGACGCACATACGCGAAGCGGTCGAGCAACTGCGCGGCGTCGCCCTCAATCAAGTCCCGGATGCGGAGTTCGCGCTGGTTACTGGCGGCCCGGCTTCACTGCCGGTGTCTGGGCTCGTGTTGCGGAGGGGATGATGACGGCCAAGCACGCAGTCGCGATTCCAGGCGATCACGTTCGTATCAGCACGAGCGCGGTGACCGAGCCGTTCTGGCGCGCGGCGCAGCAGCGCAAGCTGGTCGCCTGTCGCTGCGTCGACTGCGGTCGTTTTCGCATGCCGCCGACGCCGTTCTGTCCTCATTGTCAGAGCAAGCACGTGGAGTGGCCCGCCTTGGCAGGCAACGGCACGGTCTACAGCTTCGCGGTCTGCGAACGCTCGCCGTTTCCGGACGTCGCCGATTTCACTTACGTTCCGGTCATCGTCGATCTCGACGATGCGCCGGGCGCGCGATTGATCTCCAACATCGTGGACATCGAGCCTCATGCGGTCGCCATTGGCATGCGCGTGCGCGTGGATTGGAGTCCGATTCAGGACGGTTGGCTGTGGCCCATATTCCGCAGCATCGCATGAGATCGCGATGACAGATTCCCTCTCGCATGGCTATGAGCGAATCCGTTGCTACGGACTGGGCGACTTGTTGTGCGAGCAACGCCGCTCGCGCCCGCACCTGACCGCCATCGTTGATGCGCACCATCGATATACGTTTGCGGAGTTCGATGCGCGCGTGAATCGTCTGGTGCACGTGTTGCAAGCGCGCGGAGTGGGGCAGAACGACCGGCTGTTATGGCTCGGCCAGAATTCCTTCCGTGTCATGGAGCTGTTGTTGGCCGCGGCTAAGCTCGGTGCGCTGCTGTGTCCCGCCAATTGGCGCATGACGGCCAATGAAGCGCGCGCGCTGCTGGAAGACTTCGATCCAAAGGTGGTGTTTTGGCAGGAAGCTGAACTCGGTGAGGCGAATCGCGCAGTCAAAGCTCATTGGCCGGATCGTCACCAGTGGATTCAGCACGATGCCGCTGACGGCGATGCGCAAGGATATGAAGCCCTGATTGCCGCGGCGTCGGAAGATGACGTCGAGCGGCCCATCAATGCCGGTGCACCCCTCCTTGCGATCTACACCGCCGCGTTCGACGGCCGTCCTGCCGCAGCGCTGTTGTCGCACGAGGCGCTGCTGTTGCAGGCGCTGCTCAACATGCAAGGTCAGGCCATCGACGAGCACAGCGCTTATCTCGTGTCGGGGCCGATGTTTCATCTGGGCGTCCTGATGGGAACCCTTGCGGCGTTCGTGGCCGGCGGGCGTTGCGTGTTCGTGCCGCGGGTTGACGCCGAGCAACTGCTCGGATTGATCGAGAGCGAGCGCATCACGCATGGCTATCTTGCACTGCCGACACTGGAACAGATGCGCGCGCTCAATCGCGATGGTCGCTACGATGTCAGCAGCTTGTTTGCGACGCCTTGCATGAAGGATTGGAAGATGCCACTCGTGATGCCGATGTCGGCGCCGCTGATGCAGCACTTCGGCGGCTACGGGCAGACGGAGATCAGTGGCTTGTCGGTGCTGACCTGGCTGGGCGGCAGCGCCGCGGGTCGTCCCGCGCCGTTCTTGCAGATCAAGATAGTGGACGAGGACGGCAACGAGTTGCCGCCGGGCGAAATTGGCGAGATTTGCGCCCGCGGCCCCCTGGTGATGTGCGGGTATCTCAATCGCGACGCGGAGAATGCGCGCCGCAGCCGCGGTGGCTGGCATCGCACGAACGATTTGGGCATGCGCCAGGAAGACGGCTCGCTCGTGTTCGTCGGTCCGAAGACCACGATGATCAAGACGGGCGTTGAGAACGTATATCCGGCGCAGGTCGAAGGCTGTCTCAAGACCCATCCCGCAGTCTCGGATGTGTGCGTCATCGGCGTGCCCGATCCCGTCTGGCAGCAGAACGTCAAAGCCATCGTGGTCAAGAAGCCAGACCACGAGGTGAGCGCTGAAGCGCTGATCGAGCATTGCCGCGAACGCATCGCCTCGTACAAGAAGCCAAAGATCGTGGTGTTCGCCGCCGCGCTCCCGCGCACCGCGCAAGGGGCGATCGACCGTGCAGCCGCCGATGCGCTGTACGGGGGCGGCAATTATCCGAGCGTGCGATAGCGCAGACCGGGGTGACATCGAGAATGATCGACGCATACATCTACGACCATGTGCGCACGCCGCGCGGCCGCGGACGGGGCAACGGCGCGCTGCACGAGCTGCCGCCGATCGAGTTGCTGGCGCAGGTGTTGCACGCGCTGCAAGCGCGCAATGCACTCGATACCGCGCTGGTCGATGATCTCGTGCTGGGCGTCGTGCAACCGGTGGGCGAGCAAGGCTGCGACATCGCGCGTACGGCAGTGCTCTATGCCGGGTGGGACGAACGCGTGCCGGGCCAGCAGATCAATCGTTTCTGCTCTTCGGGACTCGATGCGGTGAACAGCGCCGCGGCACAGGTCATGTGTGGTCAGGCGCAGCTCGCCGTGGGCGGAGGCGTGGAGTGCATGTCGCGCGTGCCGATGGGCGCGGACGGCGGCGGCCCGTGGAGCGCCGATCCAATCGTCACATATGCAACTTACTTCGCACCCCAAGGCATCGGCGCCGATTTGATCGCCACCCGCTGGGGCTACTCGCGCGAGGACTTGGATCGTTACGCGCTGGCCAGTCAACAACGTGCGGCGCACGCGTGGGCTGAAGGACGCTTTGCCCGATCCGTCGTGCCCGTCAGGGACGAGCTCGGCCACACGCTGCTCGAACGCGACGAGCATGTGCGAGCCGAGACCACGCTCGCTGACCTTGCGATGCTCAAGCCCGCGTTCGGCACGATGGGCGAGAAAGCCGGCTACGACGCAATTGCCGTGCAGCGCTATCCGGACGTGTTCGCGATCGAGCACGTACACACCGCTGGCAATTCCAGCGGCATCGTCGACGGCGCTGCCGCCGTTCTCGTCGGCAGCCGCGCGATGGGCGAGAAGCTTGGCTTGAAGCCGCGCGCGCGCATTCGCGCATTCGCCTCGGTGGGCTCGGAGCCCACGATCATGATGACGGGCCCGCAACCTGCGACCGAGAAGGCGTTGAAGAATGCGGGGATGTCCGTGGCCGACGTCGACCTGTTCGAGCTCAACGAGGCGTTCGCCTCCGTGGTGTTGCGCTACATGGAAGCGCTGAACATTCCGCACGAGAAGATCAACGTGAACGGCGGCGCCATCGCAATGGGACATCCGCTCGGCGCCACGGGCGCCATGATTCTCGGCACGGTGCTCGATGAGCTCGAGCGCAGCGGCAAGGGCACTGCGCTCGCGACGCTGTGCGTGGGGCAGGGCATGGGCACGGCCACTCTCATCGAAAGACTCTGAGGCAGCGATGACATCCGATCTGCACTACTCGGTCGCCGCCGACGGCATTGCGATCATCACACTCGATGTCGCCGATTACCCGACCAACGTGGTTAGTGACGATTTGCGCGATGCGTTGCGCGAAGCGGTCGAGCGCGTGGCCGGCGACGCTGCCATCAAGGGTGCCGTCATCACCTCCGCCAAGAACGATTTCATGGCGGGCGGCGACATCAAGGCCATGATCGATACCTTCGATAGGCTCGCCGACCCGCAGACGGTCTATCGCGAAATCTCGCGGTCGTTCACGGAGCTGCTGCGGCGCCTCGAAACATGCGGCAAGCCGTTCGCCGCCGCCATCAACGGCGCGGCAATCGGCGGCGGTTTGGAGCTCGCGCTCGCGTGTCATTACCGTGTCGCCGCCGATGATCCCAAGCTGATGATGGGATTGCCGGAAGTCACGATCGGCCTCATGCCCGGCGCCGGTGGCACACAACGCTTGCCGCGTTTGATTGGAATTCAGCAAGCCGTGCCCTTGATGCTGCAAGGGAAGCTCTTGTCGCCGAGCAAAGCGCTGGAGTTGGGTGTGATCCACGTCGTCGTGCCACGGTCGGAGTTGCTCGCCGCGGCGAAGCGTTGGGTGTTGACGCAAGGCGATGCGGTACAGCCGTGGGATCGCAAGGAGTACAAGATCCCCGGCGGCGCCGCATTCTCGAATCCCGAGATCAACGGCTTCTTCAATCTGAGCGCGACGAACGTCGCTCGCACGACCCAGCGAAATCAGCTCGGGCCTATCGCGCTGCTCTCGGCAGTCGCACGTGGGAGCGTCGTGCCGATGGACGCGGCGTTGCGCATCGAATCGCGGCTGTTCACGCAGCTATTCATGAATCCCGTCGGCCGTAACACGATGCGCACCATGTTTTTGTCGAAGGGAAAGTGCGACAAGCTCGCCCATCGTCCGCAGGGCATCGCTTCCGCACAGATCAAAAAGGTCGGCGTGATCGGCGCCGGACTCATGGGAATGGGCATCGCGCACGTTGCAGCACAGGCGGGCTGTGCTGTCGTCGCGATCGACGCCACACAGGCTCAAGCTGATGCCGCGAAGCGGCGCCTCGCGGAGAGCTTAGGCAAGCAAGTGGAAAAAGGGCGCCTGCAGGCCGACAAAGCGACCAGCATTCTCGCGAACATCACGCCGGGCGCGGACTACGCATTGCTTGCCGACTGCGATCTGGTGATCGAAGCCGTCTTCGAGGATCGCGGTGTGAAGGCAGAGGTGTTTGCGAAAGCACGCGCAGCCATGAAGCCCGGTGCGGTTCTGGCGACCAACACCTCGTCGTTGCCGATCACGAGTCTAGCCGCAGGGCTCGCCCAGCCGGAGCGCTTCATCGGCTTGCATTTCTTCTCTCCTGTAGAGCGGATGGCGCTCGTCGAAGTCGTGCGTGGCCGCAGCACGTCGGATGCAACGCTCGCGCATGCGCTGGACTTCATCAAACTGCTACGCAAGACGCCCATCATCGTCCATGACGCGCAGGGCTTCTTCACAACGCGCGTGATCAGCATGTATTTGTCGGAAGCCGTTGGAATGCTGGCGGAAGGTTTGTCGCCCACGCTGATCGACAATGCGGCGAAACAAGTCGGCTTTCCCATGGGCCCGCTCGCGTTGACGGATGACCTCACCATCGAGCTCGGCTATCACGCACTCAAGCAATACAAGGCCGATGCCGGTGCGAGCTGGGTGGAGCCCTACGGCTTCAAGGTCCAGGCCATCCTGTGCGACGAGCTGAACCGCAAAGGCAGACGTTACGGCGCCGGCTTCTACGATTACGTCGATGGCAAGCGAGTGCCGTGGAACGGCATCGCGGCCGTGTATCCACCGAACCCTGTGCAACCTTCTGTGCAGGAGATCGGCACGCGGCTGCTTTACATCCAGGCACTCGAAGCAGCCCGCGCGTACGAGGAAGGTGTGATCGAGGATGCGGGCCAGGGCGACGTGGGCAGTGTGCTCGGCATCGGTTTTCCCGCGTACACCGGCGGGCCCTTCTCGTTGATCGACACCATCGGAGTGGCTGCGTTCGTTGCGGCCTGCGATCGGCTCGCCGATCGACATGGCGAGCGCTATCGTCCCAGCGCGTGGCTCAAAGCGCGCGCTACGCGCGGTGAGCGTTTCTATCCATCGACAGCTGCCGCGGCGAAAGTCGCATGAACTTCGAATTATCGAGCGAACAAGAAGCGCTGCGTGAACAAGTGCGGCGGCTCCTTGCGGGCACGTTGACCAAGGCTCGCGCTCTGCTCGACAGCGAGACGGCTCACGACGCCGCCCTCTGGACGCAAGTAGCCGAGATGGGGCTCACCGCTGCCGCGATTGCCGAGCATCACGGCGGTCTTGGTCTCGGTGCACTCGAACTGTGTGTCGTTGCGGAGGAGAGCGGGCGCACGTTGGCGCCAGTGCCGTTGAGCTCTTCGGTGTTCTACGCGACCGAAGCGCTGAAACTTGCTGGCGGTGCAGCGGCTGCAAGCTGGTTATCGCGGCTTGCTGCCGGCGAAGTCATTGCAACCGTCGCGTTCACCGAAGGTCGCGGCACCTGGGATGCGATGCCGCACACGCAAGTCGTGAACGGCAAGCTGCGCGGCAGCAAGACGCCCGTGGCGGACGCGAGTGCGGCGCAGATCGCGATCGTTTCTGGGCGTGCAGCCGAAGACGGCGCGGACTTCGGTTGGTGGCTCGTGGAGCTGCAAGGCGTCGAGTGCAAGACCATCACGGCGATCGATCGCATCCGCAAACACGCGACGCTCACGTTCGACGACATACCAGCCGTGCGGTTGGGCTCGCCCGGCGCGGGCAGCGCGCTCACGACGCAACTGCTCGATAGTGCAGCCGTGTTGACCGCCTTCGAGCAGCTCGGTGGAGCGGAATGCCTGCTCGCCACGTGCATTGACTACGCACGGCAGCGCCGAGCGTTCGGCTCTTTGATCGGCGCGAATCAAGCCGTCAAACATCGCCTCGCCGACATGTATACGAAGATTCAACTTGCGCGCGGCCATTGTCTGTATGGCGCATGGGCGCTCTCGAGCAATGCGCCGGAGCTGCCGATTGCAGCCTCGGGTGCGCGACTCGCGGCGACTGACGCCTTCTGCTTTGCGGCTGAAGAAGCTATCGAGCTGCATGGCGGCATCGGCTTCACTTGGGAGAACGACTGTCA
>CBJNAT010000067.1:0-8821 GCA_966434585.1 uncultured Gammaproteobacteria bacterium
GAACACACTGGGTGGTGCGCTGTCTCTGCAGATGAAGAATGGCTTCAACTAAGAGGGGACCAAAGGCGAGCTATACGGCGGCTCCTACGCGCGTCGCGCAGCTTCTGTTCAGTCCGGCGGCAATGACGGCCGATGGGGCTACTACGCCAACGTCGACTACTTCGAAGAAGAGGGTTGGCGCGATTTCTCGAAGTCCGACGCACTGCGCCTGTTCACGACGTTGAGTCGGCACGGTGGGGATTGGGCAATCGACTTGAGTGCCGGATACGGGGAGACCGAGTTGCGCGGCAACGGACCCGCACCCGCAGAACTCCTGGAGCTCGACCGCGAGCAGGTCTTCACGCACCCGGACTTGACCGAGAACACGCAGACGCAGCTCATCGTGGAAGGCTCGCGCAAGCTGTCGGATGCGCTGCGCATTGCCGGCAACGCCTTCTATCGCGATATCGACACCGACTCCTTCAATGGCGACGGGACGATTTTCGAGGAGTGCGACTTCGGCGACGAGGAGTTCCTCGTGGGCGAAGACTTCGCCGACCTGAATGGAGACGGCGAATGCTCTGCCGATGAGGACAGTGGTATCGAACGAGTATTCGACCGCAATGGCGAGCCGATCGCGGCTGAGATCGATGGCGAAGAGCTCGATGCCATCAACAACATCAGCCGTCGCAGTCAGGAAAGTTACGGAGCATCTGCCCAGCTCGGCCTACATTCGCCCCTGCTCGGCCGCGACAATGACCTCACGTTGGGCCTCGTCTACAGCGAGGGGCGCACCTCTTTCGGTTCCGTCGTGGAAGTTGCAAGCCTTCTCGAGAACCGCGCAACGTCGCGGACGGGCATCTTTGCCGAGGAGTTCCTTACGGATGTCAGGAGCGAAGTGAAGAACGCGAGCGTCTACTTCGCGGATACGTGGGCGGTGTCGGACCGCGTGGCCCTCACGCTCTCGGGGCGGTACGACAACATCCGCATCAGACTGCTCGACCACACCGGAGAGAATCCGGAGCTCAATGGCAAGCATGAGTTCGAGCGGTTCAATCCCGCCGGTGGGATTACGTTTCAGCCGACGTCGGCCCTGACGCTCTATGCCAGTTACGGTGAGTCGGCGCGTGCGCCCTCCGCTGTCGAGCTTGCTTGTGCCAGCGAAGACGCACCATGCAATCTGCCGAACGCGTTCCTAGCGGACCCGCCGCTCGATCAAGTCGTGGCGAAGAGCGTGGAGGCAGGCCTGCGAGGCACGACTGGAAACGAGCTGCGATGGCATATCGGCGGCTTTCGCACCATTAATCACAACGACATCTTGTTCCAGACAACCGGCGGACCGCAGGCGAACGTGGGCTTCTTCGACAACGTCGGCGACACGCGGCGTGCCGGGATCGAGCTCAGCTTGTCGCAACGGCTGTCACACTTGAGCTGGTTCATCGAGTACAGCCGTATCGAAGTGACTTTCGAGGATAGCTTCACTGTCAACAGCCCGAATCATCCCGTCTTCGACGATGAGCCGGACGCGGCGCAGATCGTGGGCGAGAACAAGCTGCTGGTTGCTTCCGGCTCAACGATCCCAGGCATCCCCAAGCATCAGGCGAATCTCGGCGTAGACATGACGTTCGCTGAACGCTTCAGCGTCGGCGCCGATCTGCTCGTGCGCTCCGGTGTGTACTTGCGAGGCGATGAAGCCAACCTGCTCGACAAGACGGACGGATATGCCATCGTCAATTTGCGAGGCGAGTATCGCATTGCCGATCAGATCACCCTGTTTGCGCGCATCGAGAACGTTTTCGATGAGAAGTACGAAACATTCGGTCTGCTCGGAGAACCGGATGAAGTCTTCGAAGACTTCGAGGACGCGCGTTTCCTCGGCGCAGGACCACCGCGTGGCGCTTGGGTCGGTGTGAAGATCGCGCTCTAGTGAAAGGCTACAGGCCACGGGCTACAGCCAGAATAAAGAACCTTTATCCTCCATTAGCCCGCGCGCGAGCACGACACCAAGGACGTCTGTCTGGCTGTAGCCTGTAGCCTGAAGCCCGTCAAAACTGCACTTCGATACTGAGCTTCAGCGTGTGATCCGGCGTGTTCTCATTGAGACCTTCGAGCAGTCCCAGACCGATCGCGAGGCTCGTTTCTTCTTCTTCGACACCACTGGATAACCGCGCCGATCCTGCAGCGTGCCGCGGTGTTCGCCATGCGTTGCCGAGTGCGTGGGTGTAATAAAGGACCGGCCCCACGCGATGCTGGTCAAAGTCTCCGAAGAGCCGCGCCGAGTCAGACCGGTGCCCGCTGCTTCCCAGCCGTTCGACTGTCCCGTATCCCTCGAGCGCCAGCGACCAGCGCTCCGAGAAGTCATGTCTGAGCTGCGTCGCATACGCGAAGTCCCACTTGTCGTCGACTCGCTCGCCCGCTTCCGTGTCGCCGCCGAATGCATGCACGAGCATTGGTATGACGGTAACGAACCAAGGACCGGAGCGAACTTCGATGATGCTGCCCACCGTGAGGTGGTTGGGCTCCTCCTGATCGACTGGGCCTTCGATTTCGACTACCACACCCATCCCTGCACCGTCCGCGTCTCGAGGCGCCAGGATCGCGATCACCTCGGCGCCGATCTCCGCGAGCTTCAGCTCGTCGTAATCGTTCGTTTGCGTGACGCTGACGGGTTCATCGAGACGCTCCTTCTCTAGCTCTATACCCACGCGAGTTTTGATGAACTTTGTGAATCCGATCTCCAATTCCAGCGCATGGCGCTGGCGCGCGACTGCGTTTTCATCAGCCACGAAACCGTTCTCGTCATAGCGTTCGATCCGTCGCGCGGGGTTCTCCCACGACCATGCGTTCTGACTCTGAAACTCGTAACTACCCGCCGCACTTTCCAGAGTCTTGACCTCGAACTGGCCTATGAAAGGCTCAGCCACGGCGCAGGCCGTCACGGCGGACGGGCCGAGCGCTGCAATCAACTTGGCGATTTCAAAGCGCGGCCGGGGCATTCCACTCGCTGCATGGCTAGCTCGCACACCCACCTCCCCTCGGGTGAGGGGAGGCGGGAGCCAAGTCTAACGAACCGCCGACCGACTACTGGCTATCCCTTGCTCCAATACCGCGAAGAATCGTCCTTCCATGTCTCGGAGCGACCACGCCACTCGCCTTCTTTGACGGTGGGCGCACGCTGCAAGCGGGATTCATCGATCACGACCTTGTTGCCGCTCTTCATCTGCGTCGCGGTCTGATAGGGAATGGCCGCGGCCTTGCCTTGCTCTGTCGAAACGACAACGAACTCGGGCTGGCCCTTCGCATCGAAGACCACATCCACGACCTTACCCAGCTCCGACTGGTCTGAGCTCACGACGGTCGCACCCACCATTTCGCTGCTGGCTTGCGAGGTGCTCGCGGTGTCGGAAGTGGTAGGCGTTTTCCCCGGAGGTGTGCTGTCCGCCGCTGTTCCTTCTGTCGGACTCGTCGAAGGCTGAGGACCCGTGGTCATACCGCTCGTATCTGCTTCGCCCATCTGTCGCGTCGGTGTTTCACCGGGTGCCGTGCGATCCGCCGCAGTGCCTTCGGTTGGGCTGGTGGATGGCGCTGTCGCGCCTTGGGTCTGCGTGGTCGAAGGTGTTGAAGAAGTAGACGGTCTGTCTTGCGTCTGCGCGAACGCAGCACTCGCAAGAGACAAGGCCGCCAAGACGCCGCATGTCTGCAATGTATTCATAAACGTACTCCTTGAAAGTGCAGTAA
The DNA here is from genome assembly GCA_966434585.1 of uncultured Gammaproteobacteria bacterium. Lineage (GTDB taxonomy): Bacteria > Pseudomonadota > Gammaproteobacteria > Steroidobacterales > Steroidobacteraceae > DATELY01. The sequence continues at coordinate 3,718 of CBJNAT010000067.1, forward strand.
CTGCCGGAGCGCATGACGCGTTCCGGCCGCTGCACCGCGACGTCGACATCAATCCTGCTGAGCGGTGGCTTTGATCGCGCTGTCGAGTCCCTCTGTGGCGCTGAGATCGGGAAGATCGACTACATCGCTAAATACGGCGTTGTCGACTTGCGCACCTGCTACGGTGGCGTGCTCGAGCTTCGCCCCGGTGAAATCCGCACCGACGAGCTTGGCCTTGGTGAAGTTCGCGCGAGAAAGATCGCTGCGACGCAAATCGGCGTAGCTGAGGTCGGCCCTCGAGAAGTCGGCGTCCGTCGCCTTCGCACCCGCAAGCCGCGACCCAGTGAGCACTAAGCGAATGAGTCCCATCGGCTGATTGCGCATGTCGGCGCCACCGCGCACGCTCGAGAGGTCTGCTCCTTCGAGATTCGCACCTTCGAAATTCCCCATCAGCCGCGCGCCGCGTAGACTTGCGTTGCTCAGATTCGCATTCGCCAACACGCTTGCGAACAAGCTTGCCTCGCGTAGGTCCGCATTCACGAGCACGGCATCGCGCAGAATCGCAACGTCGAGATTGCAGCGCACTAGCTTGGCGCCGGACAGATTCGCACCCTTGAGATTCGCGCCAAACAATCGCGCACCGGTGAAATCGAGGTTAGAGAGATCCACGCCAGGCGCATGCAGATTCGAGAAGTCTGTAACGCCCGACGCAAGTTGGTCGGCAATCTGCTTGCGTGAGACGACAGCTTCTTCGCTCCAGCAGGCATATGGCCGTAGCAAGAGAACGAGTGCAAGCATCGTCAGTGTGTGCACGTGGCAACTCTTTTCCATCGTGAGCGCTTCTCTGGATGAACTATCGAACACACGAGGGTCGACTGGCATGGCGACTGAATTCTGCTACCTACCGCTTGTCGCAGCCACTCCTGGAATGTACGTCGTTCGAGGCTGCACGCTCTTCATCAAGCTCGTCTGCAAAGTCATCGCTCATCCGCTGATGTGCTGCGGACTGGTGAGCACTTGTGCGTGGGCTTCGACACCGAACCATCACACCGTGCGGATAGAAGGTCGAGGACCTCTGACCGTCGTGATGACCGGCGGACTGGGCGACACACTCGATACGTGGACGAACGTCCAATCATCCATCGCTGAAAACTGCGCTCGCACGGTGGCTTACGACCGTGCGGGATATCCCGGGAGCAAGCCTGCAGTCGGACCTCGGGATGCCGAACACATTGTTCAGGAGCTGCGTACCGAACTGCAGGAGCGCGGCATCCGCCCGCCGTATGTGCTCGTGGGGCATTCGCTCGGTGGTTTGTACATGCAGTACTTCGCGAGACAGCATCCGGATGAAGTCGCCGGTCTGGTGCTCGTCGATTCCACACATTGGAACCAGCAGTTGATGCTGGATGCCAGACCGACCGCCTACACGGGGCGCGAGGTCGTGATGTTGTTCATGACGTGGATTGCACGGCGTGAGCTGACGGACAGCGCACGTGCCGGCGAGCAAGTGCATGCAAGCCCGCATGCCGCGCACTTGCCTACGATCGTGTTATCCAGCACGCGTGCCGCTCGCGGTGAGAGTCCGACGACCCGCGCAACCGCTGCGAGACTGCAAGACGAGATCGCCGCCGACTTTCCTTCCGCTCGTCATGTGCGCGTCGAAGGCAGCGGTCACTACATTCAGAACGATCGACCCGAAGTGGTCATCGATGCCGCGCGCGAGCTCGCCGGTTGTGAGCGAATCGAACCGGCGCACCTTGGCGAGAAATGAAGCTCGGCTCAGCAGCCAGGCGCAGCTTTCCGAGTGTACGGCTAGGGAGTCACCGGACTGAACTGTGTCGCTCACGGTGCTACTGTGAACCGGCGGCTGAGCCGCACACTCGATCATCTCCTACAGGAGCACTTGTCATGTGCCACGAAGAATGGTTCTTCCAGCGCTGGACAAGAAGAAGAACGCAGGAGCGACAACGTGCCGACATCAAAGTCGAGCAGCCTCCACCGACCAAGGAACCCCGTAAGCCGATCGCACCCGCAGCGGCGCCGCCGCCGAAAAAGGACGTGGAGCGAGAGGTGGAGATCGTGTAGCGCGCAGTGTGCACGCGCCTTTGAGCAGCGCGTAGCTCAGGGGCACGTGCACCCGCCGAGACCAGCGGTGCAGCGCTGGCATTCGCGAGCGGACCCCAGTGCATCAGGAGACCTACGAGCGCCTCCTCTGCGATGCTTGGGTGTTCAGGACATTTTTGCGTCCGGACGCAATCCCAAGCCAAACATCGCAGCAACCGTTCTGGGATTCATGAAGCTGCGGTAGCGGTCTATCTCACACCCGCACAGCACCTCCACCATGAAGACGTTGTCGATCCATACCTCCACGAGCGCAAACACGCCCGCACGGTCGCAACGCACCGCGCGCAGGCCGTCCGCCCGCGCAACATCCAATACTTGCCGCTCTGTCAGCGGGCTCGACATGGCGAAATGGAACGCGGACGGACGCACTTGAGACTCATCCGGAAATATCTGGTCCTCCCATGGCATCGTTTGCGGGCCTTGTGCGTGGACTGTGGGGTCCACCTCGCCTTTCCCAGGATGGTGCGCCATGGACTCCGGATAGACCTCGATGGCCGTTCCTGACCCATCCCGCGCCACAGCGATCCACGCACCGGGAACTACAGGAAACGCAAAGGTCTCGCCGCCCATCAGTGAGGCGAGCAACAGCGCCGTGCGGCGAGGGTCGCGAGCGGCAATCGATACATGAGCAATCATGACTTCTTCCTCAACGACTGAATGATGATGTCGATGGCCCATTGAGTGGCGCGCCCTGCCTCGGCACCGGACATACCCCACTGCTCGCGCAAGGAGTCCCACGCATAGGCGCTGTGCAGTAGCTGGAGAATCCCAGCCGCACGCAGCTGTTGAGTCTCCTCGAGGTCGGGCGCAATTTCACGCACGATGCTGCGGAAAGCCTTCCGTCGCTGGCGATTCAGCGCAGTGCGCATTTCGCGCCCTTGCGGCGTCGTGAGGCTGGCGATGATCTGCGGCGCGATCCGGTCGAAGCCCGCATACATCTCCTGGTGCTGTGCCCGCAGGGAGGAGAGGCTGTCGGGCATGTGCACGTTAGGGCCCATCTCACGATTCATCTGCTCCCACAACGCGCGCAGCAGATCGTCCCGAGTAGGGTAGTGGCGATACACCGTCATCTCGGTAACGCCCGCGCGCTGTGCAACTGATTTGAAGGTGATGCGCTCGACGCCGCCCTCTTCCTGCAACAGCTCCAAGAGCGCCTGCTCGATGCGAGCGCGCGTCATGCCAGCCTGCGCCGCGCGCAAAGGCAAATGCCCAGCTTCTGCCGATTTTACTTTTTCGTCTTTCATGTTAGTCATACTAACATGATGTTAGTACTACCGTCAACGTCGCGATTCTCAGCTGAGATGAACGAGACCGTGCGGCATGAAGGAAGATTCGCGGATGGGGCTCAGGCCTGACGCCTGAGCAGCGTGATAGCGGGACTACTTCTGCAGCTGCCTCCGCCAGCTTCCCGGCGACAACCCGAACTGCCGCTTGAACGCTCGACTGAATGCCGCCTCCGACTCATACCCCACTGCAAAGGCTACTTGCGCCACGCTGCCGCGCCCCTCCCGCAGGCGCTCCTCCGCCACGTGCATTCGCCAGAGCGTCAGGTATTGCATCGGCGGATGCCCAACCAACGAGGTGAACCGCTCTGCGAACACCGAGCGCGACATACCGATTTCGAGCGCCAGGGCCTCTGCAGTCCAGTTCTCGGTGGGACGCGCATGCAGCAACGCCAATGCACGTCCGATGTGTGGATCGCGCAAACCAGCCAACCAACCACGCCGTTCTGCGGGCAAGCTCGCAACGTACTGACTCACGGCCTCGACGAACAACAACTCGGACAGCTTCGCGATCACAGTCGTCGAGCCCATGCGTCCCGCGGCGATCTCGCTGGCAGCGAAGCGGAATGAGCTCTCGATCCAAGCGCCCGACGCTGTTGCGCGCACGTTCAACTTCAATACGGATGGCAACGCCGACAACAGCGGGCTGAAGGCGCTCTCGGAACCGAGGAAGCCGCAAAGGATCTGCGTCGCCTCGCCGCCACCGCCGTACTTGACCCGCGAAATCCCACCGGGAGGTGGCGGCTGAATGATCTCGTCCGCAGGGATCAGCGCCGCATCGAGATCGCTGCCGAACGAATGAGTGTCGTTGTGAGGCAGGAGGACGAGCTCGCCTGCCCGCACTTCGATCGGATCGCCGCCATCGAGCTGAAGCTGCATGCGTCCTTCGGCGATGAAGTGCGATGCAATGACCTGACGCGGCATGACCAGGAATGGCCTGCATTGCTCGGCCGAAAGCCTGCCGTTGATTCGCCATGGCGCAGTGAACTCGGCCTCGAGGAAAACTCCTCCAACCAGACGAATCACGCGCAACACATCGGAGAAAGCGTCCAACCCTCGCCCTCTTTGTATCCGGAGCCCGGAGCAAGAAATCCGGCGCGCCGGTCATTCAAGCGCTGAAGAACGAGGCCTAGGTTAGCACCCCACTGAACCATCACTTGCACTCGATCAGCGAAGGAGACTCTCCGATGAACGCCGTTGTCACTGCCCTTACACCCCGATCGGATCGTGCCGCTCGATACGCTCGAATCATCAGGTCGTCGAAGACGGATGAATGGCAGATCGATCGCGATCTTTTCCAAGGCCGCACGTTCGACTTTTCGCGCAAGTTCCTACCCGATGGCTTGACCCGGGTCGATCGCTTGGCCTTCCTGTCGGCCGATGAGGCGCGTCTGCTCAGCCAGATCCAAGGCCGTACCTACGCCTACGTCTTCGGACTCGTGGAGCGCTTCATCAGCGCCAAGATGCTCGATCAAGGACGCAATCATGCGTTCGGCGATCAGCTCGCACTCGAAGCGCTGGTACGCTTTTCCGGCGACGAGCTCAAGCATCAGGAGCTGTTCCGGCGCATGGAGGCGATGATCGACCCGCAACTGCCGGCCGGCTACCGCCAGGTCGCCGATCCTAACGACGTTGCGCGCGCAGTGCTCGCAGCGAGCACTTGGGCCGTGCTGGCGCTGACCTGTCACATCGAGCTCTTCGTACAGCAGCACTACGCC
>CBJNAT010000068.1:0-8818 GCA_966434585.1 uncultured Gammaproteobacteria bacterium
CGCAGTCACGTCGCCGGCCTGCGTCTCGATGATCGGCAGGCCCGTGAGAGAGCCGGTCTTGCCCTTTACGCGGCCGCCCGTCTGCTTCTCCACGTACTCCTCGTTCACGCGCGCAGAGCGCTCGAGCAGACGCGAGTGCAGGTAGAACACATCACCGGGATACGCTTCGCGGCCCGGCGGACGACGCAGCAGCAGTGAGATCTGGCGATACGCCCACGCCTGTTTGGTCAAGTCGTCATAAATGATGAGCGCGTCTTCGCCTTGATCCATGAAGTACTCGCCCATCGCACAGCCGGAGTACGGCGCGATGTACTGCATCGAAGCCGGCGTTGAGGCCGACGCGGCGACGATGATCGTGTGCTTCATGGCATCGTGCTCTTCGAGCTTCCGCACGACGTTGGCAATCGAAGACTGCTTCTGGCCGATGGCGACGTAGATACACTTCACTCCGCTCGACTTCTGATTGATGATCGTATCGATTGCAAGAGCGGTCTTACCCGTCTGACGGTCGCCGATGATCAGCTCGCGTTGGCCGCGGCCGATGGGCACCATCGAGTCGACTGCCTTGTACCCGGTCTGCACCGGCTGGCTCACCGACTTGCGGTAGATCACGCCCGGCGCGACGCGCTCGATGGGCGACTTGCGCACTGCGGAGATAGGACCCTTGCCGTCGATCGGGCTACCGAGGGAATCCACGACGCGGCCCAGCAGTCCTTCACCGACCGGCACTTCCAGAATGCGCCCCGTGGTCTTGACCGTGGCGCCTTCGACGATGTGCTTGTACTCACCCAACACCACGGCACCCACGGAGTCTTGCTCGAGGTTCAACGCCAGACCGAAGCTGCCACCCGGAAACTCCAACATCTCGCCGTACTTCACGTCGGCGAGGCCGTGAACACGCACGATGCCGTCCGTCACGGTGACGACGGTGCCGACGTTGCGCTCTTCGGTCGCCGCTGCGAATTTTTCGATGCGCGCCTTGAGCAGATCGCTGATTTCAGATGCCTTGATGGACATTTCCCGCTACCTCTTTCGAGCCGCCGGCGGTGCGCCAGCGCCTCATCGTTTCCAGTCGCGACGACCATGCAGTCGTCATGTGGGCCGATCTTCAGTTCGTGAGCTGCGCCGTGAGACGTTCGAGCCGAGCCTTCAGCGAGCCGTCGATGACCAGATCGCCTGAGCGAACGATCGCCCCACCCAGCAATGCAGGATCCACATCGCACGTCATACGGATCTCGCGTCTCAGTCGCTTCTTCAACGAATCGGTCAGACGCCGGCGCTGTGCGTCGTCGAGTTGCACTGCCGAGGTCACGTGCACGTCCGCCACGTTCTCGACCTCGGCACGATAGATCTCGTACTGCGCAGCGACCTCAGGCAACACGCCCAAGCGGCGGTTGTCTGCCAGCGTCCGGATGAAGTTACGTGCGTGATCGTCCAACGCGGGACCGCACGCGTCGCCGACGAGACCCGCCAAGTCCTGCGGTGTCACGCGCGGATTCGTCAGGAGACGGGCAACTTGCTCCTCGGCGACTACCGCAGAGGCCGTTGCCAGCACCTGCGACCACTCCGCAAATCGCTTGTGGTCGCGGGCGGATTCGAACGCCGCTTTCGCGTAGGGTCGTGCAATGGTGACCTTTTCTGCCATAACGACTCCGCTTGCTCAGCCGCGCTCGATCTCGACCGCGAGCCGATCGAGCAGATCGGCATGTGTCTTCGGATCGACCTCGCGGCCCAGCAACTTCGACGCTGCAGCCACTGCGAGCGTTGCAGCTTCACGTCGCAACTGCTCACGGGCACGGTTCTGCTCGAGCGCAACCTGCTCGCGAGCGTCCAACACGAGGCGCTGACCTTCGGCCTGCGCAGCGACCTTCGCTTCATCGACGAGCTCGTTCGATCGCCGGTTGGCCTGTTCGACGATCTTGCCCGCCTGAGCGCGTGCTTCCTTGATGATCTCATTGGCCGACGTCTTCGCCTCCGCCAGGCTCCTTTCGCCCTTCTCTGCCGAAGCAAGACCTTCAGCGATCTTGTGACGACGAGCATCGATCGCCGCGACCAAAGGCGGCCAGATGAACTTCATCGTCACCCCAGCCAGGATGAGGAAGACCAACCCTTGAACGATCAGCGTTGCATTGAGATTCATGGACGCGCTTGCCTGAGATCTGAACCGCTACGGACGATGTCGGCGTCCGTCAGGACGCCGCACGCACCTGGCTTAGCCCGCTGCCGCGAACGGATTCGCCGTCGCGAACCAGAGCGCAATACCGACGCCGATGATGAAGGAAGCGTCGATCAGGCCGAGCAGCAGGAACACTTTGGTCTGCAGCACATTCATCAGCTCGGGCTGACGCGCCGAGGATTCGATGTACTTGCTGGCCATTAGTCCCACGCCGATGCACGCACCCAGTGCGCCGATCCCGATGATCAAACCGCAAGCCAGGGCGACGAAAGCAACATCTGTCATGAGTGTTCTCCGGAAAAAACCAAATCAAACCAATGAAGCGAGTGAAACCGACTTGAACCAATCTTTTTAGTGGTGCTCGTGCGCCTGGCCGATGTAGACCAAAGTGAGCATCATGAAAATGAACGCTTGCAGCAGCACGATCAGGATGTGGAAGATCGCCCACACCGCACCACTGAACAGATGCAGGCCGATACCGAGCGCTGTCATCGAGCCGCCAAGGCCGGCGATCAGGAAGAAGATCAGCTCGCCAGCGTACAAGTTGCCGTACAGTCGCATGCCATGCGAGAAGGTATTGCCCACGTATTCGATGGTCGTGAAGGCGATGTTAACGACCGCCAACACCAGGAAGGCCACCAGGTCAGGGGATTGAATGTCAGCTTGACGTTGCCGAATGGCGCCGTGATCCATTGGTGGAGGAATCCGCCCAGCCCCTTGATCTTCACGTTATAGAAGAACACTAGCAGCAGCACGGCGATCGACAAGCCGAAGGTGCCGTTGAGATCCGCGGTGGGCAGAGGCCGCAAGTACTCGATGCCCAACTGTTTTGCGATCCAGGGGAAGAGGTCTACGGGGATCAGATCGATGGCGTTCATCGCCGTAACCCACAGGAACACGGTGAGTGCCAGAGGCGCGATGAACTTGAGATTGCCGTGCACCATGCCCTTGGCCTGTTCTTCGACAAATTCGACCAGCATTTCCACGGCCGCCTGAAATCGACCCGGCACGCCGGAGGTGGCCTTGCGTGCGGCGAGGTAGAGAGGAATCAGGACGACGAATCCGCAGAGAATCGCGAAGAACAGCGTATCGAGATGAAACACGCTGATGTCGAACAGGCCATGCTGGTGCTTGTTCGCCAAATGATGCAAATGATGGGAGATGTACTCGCCCATGCTGGGTTCGCCACCTGCTTCACTTGCCATTAGCCGCCCCGCCATTGCTTATCCGAAACGTCAGCCATGCCCAATACGCCAACAATGCCGTTCCCAAACCGCCCAGCAGTGGTAAGCCCGCCACCCGCCCAGACCGGAAAGCCGCTATCAGCAGACCTATCGTCAAAATCAGCTTGATCAACCAGGCGGCTAAGAACGTTGCCGCGCTCATCCGCACGCCGTGCGTCAGGCTGTGCTTGAGCAGCATCAGCGCCATGTACACGGTCCAGATGCAACCGATACCGCCGCCGATGAGCGCCGACCAGCCCACCCGTGTTCCGAAAAAGATCGCGAGCGTTGCAGCCACGACAGCGACACAGGTCAACTGAAAGACCAGCATCCGCAGCGATTGACGCGCCGCTGCCGCTAATGCATTCACGGCCACGCTGCGCCTCGCCTACGATCCCCCATGAACCACAAAAAGGGGACAACAAAAATGCCACCGTGTGAGCCGACAGTTCGGCACCGTGTGGCATTCAGCTTGATCCCGGTTGATCCCGACAAGTCCAGCCACAGAACCGCCCGGCTGGAAAAGGCGGCGAATTATAGGCAGCGTTTTGCGGTGCTTCAATACAAGACCAATGCGGTCGGGGGCATCCGACGGAATATTACGCGCGCCTTCAGTTAAAGAAGGAAGCGGACCTTCACGAGAAATTGATCGGCATCGCGGACATCCACCGAGTGCCGAAGCAAGCCTCCCAGCGAGCGGTTTTCGTCCCGATCGAAGTCGAAACCGCCCCGGCTGTAAACGACGAAGATTTCGGAGAGTGGGGCAAGCTGATAGCGGTAGCGGATCTGCAGCCCGGGATTGTTGACCGTGAAGCGCGACAGCGCATCGTCGGTTTCGACGAGCTCGCCATCTTCTCGGTTGCGAAAGGCCTGAATGGGCTTTGCATCGATGCCAATCCACTGCCAGCGCACGCGCAGCTCGTGATTGGGCGCGGGGAACCAATCGATGCGGAAGTCCAGATCGCAGCGGTTAGCGCGATAGCTGCCGAACAGCCGATCTCGCTCCCACAGCAACCAGTCCGCGGAGTACGCGGGAATGAGGTTCATGCGAAACGTGAGGTTTTCGCGCGGAAAGTAGCTGATGCCGAGCTCACTCCACCCGGAGTAGCCGCTGACACCTTGTTGATAGCCATATAGCGTTGCGAGGTACTGCCAGCGGCCAACACGCGGCGATTCGAAATCCAGAAACGCAGCGACTCTCGCGTCCTGTTGCACGACGCCATTGCCACGCGAGATCAAATCGTCGATGCCGGACGTGAAATAGCGATAGTCCTGGTACACACGCCAGCCGCTCGCAAACTTGAGGTCGTGTGTGAATTGCAGTCGGGAGGGGAGACGCTCACCGCGAGCGTTTTCTCGAAAGACGGCGTAGAGCCGATCGATGACGCCGCTCAGCGGCGATTCGCCGGCTTGCGAGCGCCGCCACGTCATATCCCACTCGAATTGTCGCAGCGAGTTGCGTTCCATGTAACCCATATCGTTCATGTCGAACTGCTCGTCGATGTAGAGCCAGCGCGCGGTGTGCGTGAACGCCCCCGCGCGGTTCATGTCAACTTGCAGCGAGGACAGATGCCCCTCGCTACGATCGGCGCCGATGTCGATATCGGAACGAGCAGATTGAGCCGCGATGCGCCACCACGAGCTGCGTGCAAACTCGTAGTCGACCTCGTTCACGAGCGCGGCGCGCGCGAAGAACGGCCGCTCCGTGTACGTGCTCAGCAGTCCGACTCGATGCCCATGCAGCGGCAACGACGCGCGCACCGCGGAGAACCTCCGACCGACGTCGTCATCGAAATCTTCTTCCTGTGCGCCAAAGACCCCGTACCGGAGCGGGCCCACCTCCCCTGTCAACTTGAGCGCAGCGTCGATGTCGGTCGAGCCACCCACACCGTCGTCGCTCGCGCCGCCAATCCGTCGCGTGTAGATGAGTTGCCCGTTAGCTGGAGTCAGCACATCGAACACACCTTGGTCTTCCGTGAAGAACGGCCGTTTGTCGGTAAAGAGTGTTTCGATCGCGGAGAAGTCCACGACCAGCTCGTCGCTCTCCACCTGACCGAAGTCGGGGTTGATGGTGAGTGCTGCCTGGAATTGGGAGTTCGGCCGCCAAAAGACCTCACCGCCGGTCCTCAAGTGCGTACGGTCGTGCACGTTGTCGGTGAGCATCGTCGCGTACGGCGCCACCGTGAAGGAGGGCTCGGTGTTGTAGTTCGCAATCTCGATCGGCTGGAAGTCGCTCAGAAATGCTGCGCTCTCATAGGTGATGCCCGGGCATGCAAATCGTTCCGCGCGATCGTAGAGCTGGCGATTGAAGTAGACACCGATGCGCCGCTTCTCGGCGTCTTCGCGTCGCAAGCGCAATGTCGACCAGGGAATCAGCAGCTCGACGGACCAGACAGCTTCGTCTTCGAACACGGCCCGCGACCAGGTACCGTCCCAATCGCGGTCGAAGACTTTCTGATTCGTGATGAGACCATCGCGCATGCCGCCGCCGAGGCCAATGGAGAATTCATAACCGATCTGACCGGACAGGTCCGGGTCGACCATGAAGCTCACCGACTCGCCATAGAAGTACTGCGCATCGCGCGGCGTCTGCGGCTTCACGCGCCGCTCATCGGCAGGCTGATCGAGCACGATGCCGACCGCCAAACCTGCAGGCGTCGCGAGCACGCGGGCTTCATTGCGAAAGCGCGGCGTGTCGCGCGCGAACGGCTCGACGCGTAACCAATCGCTGCACACGAAGGCGCTGCTCCACGCCGGATGCCGGACGTGCGCTCGCAATTGCAAGCACGAACAACAAGGCTCCCAGCAGCGTACGCATCTCTTCAGCTTCCTTGCTCGCGCCGCGTGCCGTCGCTATTGGATGTGTCCGAGGATGCCGTCGAGTTCGTCGAGCGAGTTGTAGCTGATGACGAGCTTCCCCTTACCGCCGGCAGCATGTTGGATGAGCACTTTGGCACCGAGCTTCTCGCTGAGATCGCTTTCCAACTTGCGAATGTTCGCGTCCGCGCGCGGTGCGGCCTGCGACTGAGCAGCGGTGTCATTCGTCAGCCGACGCACCAGTGCTTCGGTTTCGCGGACCGAGAGCTGCTTCTGCGCAACGAGCGTCGCCACTTCGCTTTGTTGCCGACGATTGCTGAGCGCCAGCAGCGCGCGCGCGTGTCCCATTTCGATCTGTCGGTGCTCTACGAGGTGCTTCACCTCATCGCTGAGCTCGAGCAAACGCAGCAGATTCGACACGGCAGCGCGCGAGCGACCGACCGCTTCCGCCGCCGTTTGATGCGTCATCTCGAACTCCTTGATCAGCCGCTCGAGGGCGCGCGCTTCCTCCAGGGGATTCAAGTTCTCCCGCTGGATGTTTTCTATCAGCGCCATGGCGACCGCGGCTTCATCCGGAACCCGACGAATGACCGCAGGGATTTCATGTAGGCCAGCAAGCTGTGCTGCACGCCACCTGCGCTCGCCAGCGATGATCTCGTAGCGCAAAGGCTCACCGTCCACTACATCTAGCGGCCGCACCACGATCGGCTGCACGACGCCTTGTGCCTTGATGGAGTCGGCGAGGTCTTGCAACGTCTCCTGGCGCATGTCGATGCGAGGCTGATATTTGCCCCGCTGCAGGAGGTCCACCGGCAACTTGGCCAGCTCGTCACCCGCTGCGACGTTCGTTGTTGGACCGCTCGGCGTTGCAACGGCAGCCGGCATGGGCTGACCAAGCAACGCACCTAAGCCTCGGCCAAGCGTTGGTCTTTTCGGTGTGGCCATGCTGCTCACGCGGGCGTGCGGCCGAGTGCCGCGGCATCTTCCCTGCGCAACATCTCACCCGCGAGCGCGAGATAGGCGAGGGCCCCGCGCGAATCCTTGTCGTAATGCAGGGCCGCTTTGCCGAAGCTGGGCGCCTCCGCCAAGCGCACATTGCGCGGGATGATCGTACGAAAAACTTTCTCCTGGAAATGCTCGAGCAACTGCGCGGACACTTCGTTGGCGAGGTTATTCCGAGGATCGAACATCGTGCGCAGGATGCCTTCCACTTCCAGCCGTGGGTTGGGGCCTGTTTTGATCTCTTCGATGGTATTCATCAGCGCCGACAATCCCTCGAGTGCGTAGTACTCGCACTGCATGGGAATCAGCACACCGTCGGCTGCCACCAACGCATTCACGGTGAGCATGTTGAGCGCGGGCGGACAATCCATCAGCACGACGTCGAAGCGATTCTGCAGGGGCGCCAGTGCATCGCGCAGTCGCGTCTCGCAACCGGGCTTACCCATGAGCTGCACCTCCGCTGCGACGAGATCCTGATTGCCCGGCAGCAGCGAATAACCGCCGGGGCTCACGTCGACCAAGGCGTCCGCCAACGCACAATCGCCGAGCAGCACGTCTGTTGTCGTGCGCGCGACCGTACGTTTGTCCACGCCGCTACCCATCGTGGCGTTGCCCTGTGGATCGATGTCGATCAGCAGCACGCGACGCTTCGTCGCCGCAAGCGAGGCGGCGAGATTCACGCTGGTCGTCGTTTTGCCGACGCCGCCTTTCTGGTTCGTGATGGCAAGAATGCGGGGCATGACGAGGCTACCGGCTACGGGCCACGGGCGACGGCCAGAGAAGAAGTAAGAGAGCAGGCAGTTAGCAAAGTAATGCGCATGACCAGCAGGGAAGTTGCTTCGTTTCTGACCGTAGCCCGTGGCCCGTTGGCCGTAGCCCGCGATCGCTAGACGCGATCGTGCGAGCGGCAGATTTCCACAAGGTGGCGTTCTTCGTCCAGCCCGGGAATGTTGAGCCTATGTACCTGTGCAATCTTCCAGCCGTTCGGCACGTGCTGCAGTTCGGCTTCCGGGAAGCGACCTTTCATCGCCAGTAAGCGGCCGCCGCCGATGCAGAGATGGCCAGACCATTGGACGAATGCGGCCACTGGCCCCACGGCACGCGAGATCACCACGTCGAAGCGCTCCTTCGGTCGCAGATTCTCCGCGCGCGAGTGCACGGTGGTCACGTTGCGCAATCCCAGCGTGGCTGCAGCGTGCTCGACGAACCGCAGCTTCTTTGCGACGGAATCGAGCAAGGTAAACTGCCGCTGCGGATTCACGAGCGCGAGAGGCAGCCCCGGAAATCCGGCACCCGTACCGACGTCCAGAACGCGCTCACCCACGAGATAGGGCTGGACGGAGAGACTGTCGAGCAGGTGTTTCGTGATCTGCTGCTCGCGCACACGAATCGCCGTCAGATTCATGCGCTGATTCCAGTCGTCGAGCTCATCCAGCAACCGCAGCATCTTCTGTGCTCCGGCCTCGTCGAGGGGGATGCCAAAGCGCGCCGCTCCGGCACAAAGGATGGCCGCAGGATCCACGCGAGGTCAGCCGATCTCGACGATCGTTCTGCCAGTCACCTGGCCTTGTAGATACTCGCCGGCCACGCGCACGACATC
>CBJNAT010000069.1:0-8796 GCA_966434585.1 uncultured Gammaproteobacteria bacterium
CAGATCGGCACACTGAATGCGATCTACAGCGTGCCGAATCTCATCATGGTGCTGATCGGCGGTGTGCTCGTCGATCGCTACTCCGCCCGCGCCGTCACGCTCGCGACATCGCTCATCTGTTTCGTAGGGGCTGGGCTCACGGCCGTCAGCGCACACTTCGAAGTGATGGCGCTCGGGCGGCTGCTCTTCGGCGTCGGTGCGGAGACGATGATCGTTGCGGTTACCGTCGCCTTTGCGCAGTGGTTCGTGGGCCGGCATTTCGCACTGCTCTTCGCGCTCAACATCAGTGTGAGCCGCATGGGTTCGTATCTGGCCGACCGCTCGCCATCGTTCGCGAGCGATCTGTATGCGCAGGGCTGGCAACCACCTCTGTGGCTCGCGACCGGTTTCGCGGGCGCAGCTATCCTCGGCGCACTCGTCTACTGGTGGATCGATCGGCGCGAAGCACAGCGCGGCACGCTCGCCATCGCACCGCCGCCCGAGCGCATCGACTGGCGCAACCTGCTGCGCTTTCGCGCCGAGTATTGGTACGTCGTTGGTCTGTGCGTCGCGTTCTATGCCGTGATCTTCCCGTTTCGCAGCACGTTCGCCATCAAATACCTGCAGCACGCGCACGGTCTCTCGCTCGAAGCGGCGAGCACGATGAACAGCTACGTTTTCTTAGCCGCCGTATTCGTCACGCCCATTTTCGGTCTGCTGCTCGATCGCTTCGGCCATCTCGCGCTACTGCTCGCGCTCGGCACGGCGGCGTTGCCGCTGAGCTTTCTGCTGCTCGGAGGCGGGCACGTGAATCTCTGGTTGGCAACTGTGCTCCTGGGCGTGAGCTTCTCACTGATTCCTGCTGTGTTGTGGCCAGCCGTCACACGCTACGTGGGAGCCGAGCAATTGGGCACCGCCTATGGACTCATGACGGTGTTGCAGCAGGCGGGACTGGTCGCCGCGAATGTCGGAATCGGGTACGCGAACGACGTGAGTGGAGCGAGTGCAGCTAACCCAGCGGGCTATGACACGATGCTCTGGCTCTTCGCATCGATGAGCTTCGCCGCGTTCGTGTTCGCAGCGCTGCTGTTGGGCCATGATCGACGAGGTCGTGTGCGCACCCGCTGAGCCTTACAGACACCAGCGCGCCAATGGTGTACGAATGCACTTCGTTCCAGCGCCTGTACGCATCGTGTCCTCACTCGAGCTTTTTCCCACCGAAGCGCGCACGCGCGCCGTGGAGCCGTTAGGCCCTGGTGCAGCTATCCTCCGCGCGCACGTGCAGCGCGAAGAGGCCGCGATTCTGCGTGTCGTCGAGGACATCGCGACGCAGTCGCCATATCGCCATCTGATCACACCCGGCGGCTATCGTATGTCCGTCGCCATGACCAACTGCGGCGAGCTGGGGTGGGTGTCAGATCGCCGCGGCTATCGGTATGAGCCGAACGATCCGCTCACAGGCAGGCCATGGCCGGCCATGCCCGAGCTATTGGCACGTATCGCAAGGGATGCAGCACACCTCGCAGGATATGCGCCGTATCGGCCCGAAGCCTGCCTGATCAACCACTATGAGCCGGGCGCGCGCCTGTCGCTGCATATCGATAAAGATGAGGAGGACGCTGCCTCGCCGATCGTATCCATTTCGATCGGCACGTCCGCAACGTTTCTGTGGGGTGGACTGCGGCGTGCCGATCGACTGCGTCGCATCGTCCTGCACAGCGGAGATGTGGTGGTGTGGGGTGGCGAATCGCGCTTCGTTTACCACGGGGTTGCGCCGCTGCGCGAGCAGTGGCATCCGCTGACGGGAGCCCTACGTGTCAATCTGACGTTCCGCGCCGTGCGTCTACGGCAAGCGTAGTGTTCGCCCGCCGGCGCGGTTCACCTGGCCTGCATCAGTGTCTATGGCCAGACGAGTTTTTGCAGGTCATCGAGCGCCTGGCTCATCATCAGTCGCTCGAGGTAGTCATGCAGCGGTGGCTCTCGAACCTGCATACCGAAACTTAGTAGGCTTTCGGTGTCGAGCTCTATATCGATGTCGCTGGCCGTTCTTGGCGACTCGAAGGTCAGCGCGACGACGTTGCTATTGTCCATGAGGTCACCTCGAGTATCCGTTCGATGCCTCGATCGCAGCCGACCAGTGTTCCGGAAGGCGCGCTCGTCACTTTCTGAGCGACGATCGTGACTACTCCCCCTCATACAGTGCCCAATCGGGCAAGGGTCATTGATACAGCCGGTCTCTATACTTGACCCAGCCGGGCTCGTGCTGACCCTGCGGATCGTGATGCGTCCAATGCACGACGCCGCCGCGTTCGTTCCATTCGTACTCGCCATTGAACTCGATGCGTTGGCCCGCCTGCGGGTTCTCGACTCGGGGCGCGAGGTCGATGTTGTGCGCGATGAGCACCGTGTGCGATGGCGCCACTGCAACGATGATGCGCTGATGACGTGAGCCATCGCGGTCGTCCGGCAGCACACGCACGATTTCGCCGCTACCCTGCACTTGAACGTCGCTGCGCCGTTCGCGGAATGCCTCGAGAATGTGCTCGTTCGAGTAGTTTGCCGGCTGTGCAGTCGCACCAACGTGCGGCGCTCGATCGGTGCGCGGCCAGTGCTCGTACGTTTGTAACGCCGCGATGGCAAGCGCGAGCGGGAGCAGAATTCTTTTCATTGCGAAGTTCTCATCGCGCGAATCGCAGTGTGTTGCACCGATGTGTCACAGCCGTATACAGCTGTCTGGGAATTTCCACACTACCGTCCTACAACGACTGCATGGCAAATTCCCGAGCAAGGGAAAACCTCAAAACCAATACCGAGCGGGTGCCACGATGAAGAACTCTCTGGTGCGCAAGCTGCACGTCGTCATCATGGCCTTGTTGTTGTTGTGGACATTCGTGTCGCTCGCGGCGCCGGCGGTCAAAGACACGGGCATGTATATCGTCATCGCCATCGGCCCTTTGATCAGCTACTGCATCGCCGCGTGGCTAATCGGTACGCTGCGGCGCGACGTTCCACGCCTCTAGGAAGATCGACACCACCGGATCTGGAGCAATCTCGTCGCCCGGGTGCTTGGGTTGCAACAAGAAGAGCTCGCTTCAGCGCAACAGCTCCCTACCAATGCGACGAGCACTCGCCTCCTACACCGTACTCCTCGTGATCGCCGCCTGCATGCAAGCCTGCGCCACACGCGTGACCGAGGCGGCGACAACCACGCAGCGCGTGCGACCAGCCGACTTGCCGCGCTTCGATGACGATCTGATGTTCGCCGGCCTGATCGAGGCACTCGAGCGGCAGCAGCATGCACAAAAGAGCGCCGAGAAAATCACGTTGGGTGGAGTGGAATACTCCGCTGCACACGTGCGCGCTAGTGGCGAGCGCCTGCGTGAGCTGGCGAGGGTAGCGCAAGCCTGCCTTGAACAGCATCCAAGCGGCGCAGCGCGAGCGGAGTGTTTCGAGGCCTTCCAAGTCGCGATCGCCAGCGAGTTCGTCGTCTATACGACGCGTGCGCCGGCGCGTTTCACGGCGTACTACACCCCGACGGTCGAAGTGCGCAGACAGCCCAACGCGGAGTTTCGTTTCCCTATTTATCGACTGCCCGACTCACCGCGACTGCGGCAGCTGACGCGCAGGGACATCGACTTTCGCGGGGCCCTCGAGAATCGCGCGCTCGAGTTGTTCTACGGGCGCAGCCGCTTCGATCTGTATGTGCTGCATGTCGAAGGCGGCGGGCGTCTGCGCATCGACGCCGATGGCGCCGTGCAGACGGCTTACCTCTCGTACGCGGGCGATAACGGACGCCGCTTCCGGCCGATCGAACGTTACATGGTCCGCCAGCGAATGCTCCGTGAGGATGTATCGCGTTTCGCGCAGCGCGAGTATCTACGCGCCCATCCGCGCGCTGCGGAGCGCATTCTTGCAAGCTGCCCTTGGTATGTGTTCTTTCATGAGACGCAGGCCCCGGTTCAGGGCAGCGCCGGCGCGCTCTTGACCGCCAATCGCTCGCTGGCATCTGATCCCGCCCACTACCCGGTCAAGGGCGTTCCTGTTTTCGTTAGCGCGTGGCTGCCGCGTTTGCCGGACGCCTCCATACCGCGCGAGTCGAACCCAACAGGAGTGACTTACACGCACATGACACGTTTTTTTGTCGATCAGGATACCGGCCCGACCATCAAGGGGAGCGAGCGCTTCGACCTCTTCTTCGGCGAGGATGAGTACGCAGAATTCTTGGCCAACAATCTCCAGACAGAGGGCCGCGTGTATTTTCTGATGTTAGATGCTCTGAAACCGTAGCGAGCCAAGGCAGCTCGCGTGCGTCCTTGGCGCAACAAGGTATTCAGAGCTTCCTCAGCGAAGGGGTCCCGCTAACGAGAGGAAGTGCGTCGTCTGCGACCATCGTTCGCCACGTTGCAGGCTGTTGATCCGCAGTGAGTTCAAGCGCAGGCGGAGCGTTGGGGTGAGGTGATACGTGAGTCCCGCGTCGAAGTACTGCCCCTCGCCATGGCCTGCGTCGTTCTCTTCGATCCTATCGATGTTGCCGGCGAAACTGGCTTCGAATGACGGGCCGATCGGAAACGACGCCTGGAAGCGCACGCCATAACTTCGGAAATCGTCTGGAGACCAGTAATCCGGACGCTGCTCGTCATAGCTGACCCATTCCGCGCCGATGCCCAGCCAAATCCACGGCCAGGCAGGGGAAATGCCGTACAGCAGCGATGCGGCACCGTGCAGGCCGTCGTTGTCGTCGTCGAGGGAGCGAAACGCCACGTCCGCGACCGCACGTACGCGCGGCAGTGCTCGCCAAGTTGCAGTCAGCCGATGCGTCCGTCCCGCCAACAAGTCATCGATGCCGGCGGGCACGAATACATCGCGATACAAAAAATCCCGGCTCGTCTCCAGGCGAATATCCAACGTGTCGCCGGGCGTCATCTGCAGGGCGGCGGCATAGATCGTGACGTCGTCTTCTGCGTCGTCCGTCTCGAGCCGATGTATCCCCAGCCAAAGCTCTGCGTGCACCGCGGATGAAAAGCGCTTGCCGAGCATGCCGGCAATGCGTCGACCTTCGAATCGGGTGTCGCCGAGCTCGCCGTTGTCGTAGCGCACGTCCAATCCCCAATCGAGGCTCTGTGCATCCGACTCTTGCCACGGCCACGCTGAGGCGCGGCGATGATTGCGGTACGTGAAGAACCACTCGTCACGAGCGAAGTCATCGTCGGTCTCATCGACCATGAAGCCCGCCTGGAACAAGTCGAGCGCGCTCGTGTCGATGTCTTCGGCGGCCGTGAGGTCGTGTGAGCCCATGCAGAGCCCGATCGCGCACGCAATGATCGATGTTTTGACGCTCGTCATGGAGACCTCCACGGCGCGAGCGCCGTGCGCTGCCGCTGTGGACAAAACCGCTCCTGCTCTAACCATCGAGGATCGCCGGCAATGCCATGGCGCGGCAGAGCGGCCGCGATCGCGCGCGGTGCTTCGAGCGACCGCAATTGGCCGTCGCGATCCCGACGCAGCAACACCGGCATGAACCTGCAGCCCTCCATGGCGGAAATGGACTCGCCGCGAATCAGCCGATCGCGCAATCGCCACCAATCGGCCAGATCTTGCGCTGTCGCGAGGTACACATCGGGGCGTTTGAAGCGCTTCGCGTAATGACGCACGACGTGCATGCGCTCGCGCGTCATGAATTGAGTGTGGAAATCGAACACCAGCAGCGCGCCCAGCGTACCCGCCCAAGCGAACTCGTGATTCGCCTGCTCCAAGGTTGCCTGCACTTCCAATCGCCGAGCATCCCAGAGCTCGAAATCGTCACTGCCGATACGAGGCAGGGAGACGAGCGTTTTCCCGGTCGTCCGCGAGCGCTCAATCCAGGGTACGCCACGGCCCACGCCCGCTGCGGCCATGTAGTGATCCATACCGTTGTTGGCGACGGCATCGACGGTCGCGTCGTTGTAGTCCTCATACGGCGGACGAAACGCGAGCACGTTTGCGTTCGTGATCTCGCCGAGTGCCTTACGGCAACGAGCGATGCGCGCCACTTGCATCTTGGCGCTGACGAGAGGAAAGGCTGCGTGGGAGTCTCCATGGCAGGCAATCTCGCCGACCTCTGCGAGCTCTCGCAACAAGTTGCGATGTCGCTGCGCCTCGTTCGACAACACGAACCAGGTGATCGGCGCGTTCTCCTCGCGCGCGACGTCCGCGATCATGCTGACGCGCTCGAAGCGATCCTCCGCGTCAACCGACAACATGCCTGCGAAACGCCGCCCCTCTGGCCATGTGGCCCATGCAACGTGCTCACGCTCGAGCAGATAGCCAAATACGGCCGCCAAGATGGCCTCGAGATAGCGCCGTTCCAGCAAGGCGTAGTGATCCGCCGCATTCGGCGAGAAGTCCAGCCACACGAAGCGGCCAGTGGCAGCACGCTGTGCGTAGAGTCGCGTATGAAGGTCGCCGCCGATGAAGTGACTATCGTCGAAGGCGACCGCTTGCGGCTGAGTGGACGTTGCGACGTACCCCTTGAAGGCGCGCTTGATCGGTAGCGCAAGAGCGGCATCGAAGCCGATCGTCAACGCCCGATCGCCCACCAGCGCCAGATCGGTCAATGCCGAAAAGCGCTGCGGCGCGAAGCGCAAACCATGGAGCTGGACAACCTGCCGGTCGGCAACGCTCTGCAGTGGGGGACCGTACATCAGCAACGCACTGCCTTGCTCGAGCAGGCGCTCCAGACTCGTTTTGTCCCAGCGCCCCGGCAGAAGGAGTTTGATCTGATTAGCGCCGCATCTCCCCACAGGGGCACTGCACTGTCGAACCGGAATGCGATGACGCGAGAAGAACGCTTGCCATTGCTCAGTGGCTACGGCCGTCATGCCATTCTCAGTCTCGCCGGCAGTGTGCGTTTCTAGCAAAGCGACCCCGCGCTTGCGCAACTCGCCGATGACCCCATCGAGCGTGGGCAGCGTCTGCTCCGGTTCGCGCACCCACTCGTGCGAGGTGTAATCGAGTCTGGCGATCTCCGCAGGCGACAAGTCCACCCAGGTGATGTGCGACCAACCTGTCATGCCAGCAAAAGCCGCTACCGCCAACACGCCGGCGATGATCGTGGATGCAACGACGGCCTTGAGCGCGGTCCTGCGCACCAATCGACGTCGAAGTTCCTTGCGTCGCTCCTGGTCGCATCGCGCCCGCAACGCAGGCGGCACGTAACGCTTGAAGTACATGCCTTCGTGACGAGGCATGCCTGTCATCCGTGTATACCGCAATCCCCAATGGCGCAGGTAGAAGAGCACTGCAATGAGCTGCAGGCCCAGCAGGCCCACGACGAGCAGCGCGGTCGCGATGTTCGAGAATGTCACGACGCACGCTCCACGTAGCGCACGCGCTCGAGCTTGTCCCAGTCCATCCGCGTCGAGCGCCATTCGTCCATGAGCGCAAGTACTCCCCACGCCTGTAGCAGGCTCGCATAGCTGATCCGCTGCAGCACCAGCAAGACGAGGTTGCGCGAGAAGCCGCGAACGTCGTACGCCACGAGCAACGCTGCGAGCTCCATACCGACGATCACAGCGTAACCGCCCACGAGCGGCTGCAACTCCCAGTGCACCAGCACATGCGAAAGGAAGAACACCAGCACGGTCAGGTTGAGCACATCGAGCAGAAAGCACTCCACGATCAGGAAGATCGTGAGCCCAATGCCGCGCATGCCTGGCAGGAGCAAGAGTGACAGCAGGTTCGCATCGAATGCCTGGAACAGTCCGCGCTTCCAGCGATAACGCTGACGCAACAGCGAGAACACATCCTGAGGCGCCTGGGTGCGCGCGATCATCGAGGTGTCGCCGATCACCTTCCAGCCACGACTGAGCAGGCGCACCGTAAGCTCGGCGTCCTCGGCATACAGGTCCCGGCGCTCGTCATAACCGCCGACCGAGAGCAGCGCTTCGCGGCGAAACAAGCCTATCGGACCAGGCACGACCGTGACCGCGCCGAAGTAGGAGAGCGCGCGCCGCAGGAAATTGAGACATAGCGTGTATTCGAGTTGCTGAAACAGCGTCAGCAAGCTATTCGCATTGGCAACTTCAACGGCGCCGCCCACCGCAGCCACCGTGGGATCCGCCAGATGCGGCAAGCCGCGACGAATGACGTCGGGCTGGACACGCGAATCCGCGTCCACGCAGAGCAGGTATTTGCCACGGGCGTGTTCGATGCCGAGGTTCAGCGCACTCGCCTTACCCGCATTGACCTGACAATAGGTTCTGATTTGGCGCTCCGGCCGTTGTCGCGCGAGCTCTCGGGCGCGTGTGTACGTATCGTCGGCGCTGCCATCGTCCACGACGATGATCTCGAGGTTCGGATAGTCGATGGCGCACAAGCTCTCGAGCGCCGCTTCGATGACTTCTGCTTCGTTGTATGCCGGCACGATGACGCTCACGGGCGGTTCATCGATCGGGCAGTGTCTCGCTCGCGGACGATCGAGAACAGCGAAGCAGAGGAGTATCAGCTGGCGCAGCGACACGACGATGAGAAAGATCAACGCAAGATGCACCGCGATCGTGTGGATCGTTGCCGATGCCGTCCCGGCGAGCGCTGCGAGGCTGAACAGCGCGACGCTGACGCATGCAATCGTCTTCCTAGGCAATCTCAGCGCAGCTGATGACTCGGATCGGCTCATGTTCTGCATCTAGGTCGAGAAGCACAGGGCACGGCTCGGCGCCCGGACGCTTGTTCGCCGCGAGGCGATAGCGCCTGGGCCGCGCGCCCGTCAGTGGAGTACCCGTCACGTAAAGCGGCATGAGATTCGAGCAACTCGCGTCCAGGTACTGGTGCGCCTCGCTC
>CBJNAT010000070.1:0-8794 GCA_966434585.1 uncultured Gammaproteobacteria bacterium
CATGCTTGGCATTGCAGTCGGGCTCGTGGGCGTGGTCGTGATCGTTACTCACACGCACGAGCTGACTGCGGCAGCGAAGCCGTTGCATATCGCGGCGATGTTCGCGGCCACCATCGGTTGGAGCTTCGGAACACTTCAACAGAAGCGCCTGGCACGGGCAGAAATCGTCTTGAGCTTTACGTGCGTGCAGATGTTCGGCGGAGGGATCTTTCAATTTGTGATGGCCACGCTCGACGGCGAATGGCCGAAGCTCGACATCGCCAACATCTCGCCGGTATCCACGCTCTCGCTCGGCTATCTCATCGTGTTCGGCAGCATCATCGCGCTGAGCGCGTACCTGTGGCTGTTGACGCGCGTGGCGCCGCAGAAAGTCGCGACCTACGCGTTGGTGAATCCGATCGTCGCTCTGCTGCTCGGCGCCGTCGTGCTCGGCGAGCGCATCACGGTCGAGGCAATCGTCGCAGCGACGCTCGTGCTGTTCGGTGTGGCCTTGGTGCTATTCCCTGCGCGCAGCGCTTCACAGAACCGGTTGCCCCGACCGACCGTAGCATGTCGTTGTGCAAGCGAGCATTGAGGTCAGCTCCCGATAAGCAGCGTGTGCTCACGCCGTTCGCGCCAGATGAGATAGAGCCCACTCGAGACCACAATCCCGGCGCCGGCGTACATGCGGCTATCCGGTAAGACCGACCAAAACACCCAGTCAAATCCGACGCCCCACAGCAGTGCGGTGTATTCGAACGGCGCGACGATGGCGGGTGAAGCGCGTCGAAATGCATGCGTGATGAAGTGCTGGCCGAGCCCGCCCGAAATGCCGACCGTGGCGATCCAAGGCAAATGCTCGAAGCGCACGGGTTGCCACGCAGGGATAGCCAACAAACCTGCGATCACGGTCATCACTGCGAGTGACCAGAGCACGGTCGCTGCGGCGGAGTCCGTGCGCGACAGAATGCGGATGAATATCGCGCCGACCGCGTAGGCAGCCGCGGCTCCCAACGCTGCGAGCCCGCCTAGCGTCACCATGTTCTCCCCGCTGGGCCGCAGCATCACGATTACGCCGAGCAGACCAACAGCGACTGCACACCACCGCGATGCGCTCACGCGTTCGCCCAACAGCGGCTGCGAGAGCGCCGTAATAAGCAACGGTGCGCCGAGGAGAATCGAGTACGCATCCGCCAGCGAGAGAATGCGCAGCGCGTAGACGAACGACCACAGCATGAACACGAAGAGCACACCGCGTGCGAGGTGCAGGCTCCAGCGGACAGGCATGAGTTTGTGCCATTGCCCGAGAAGCCACGTGGCCGCGAGGATGAAGGGCAGAGAAGCACCGCCGCGAATGAAAGCGACCTGCATCGGGGAGTAAGTGGACACGAGTTGCTTCATCGCTGCATCCATCAGCGCAAAGCAGCCAACGGCACACAGCATCGCAGCGATACCGCGCAAGTTCGCAGCCGCCGAGTGTGCAGGTGGTGCGATGTCGGTCGTGGTGTTCATGGTGGTCGTGTTCCAACGTGCGTGCGTTCACGAGGGCGCCAAGAAATCCAGGAACTTCGAGCGCACACAGACGTTCGCCGCTTGAGTCGTCGGAGTCACTTTCTGTCGGAGATTGTCGCATGGCCCCATCGGATCCGTTGCAATCGCAGGTGCGCACCGAGGTTCCGCAAACAGGCGTTCGCACCGAAGACACACGCCAGCTGGCGCAGGGCTTGGCGCGAGCGCTCGGCGAGACGTACGTGCTGTACGTCAAGACCCAAGGATTTCATTGGAACGTCGTCGGTCCGCTGTTCTACGGTCTGCACAAACTGACCGAAGAACAGTACGAAGATCTTGCCGAAGCTGCCGACAAGCTGGCTGAACGCATTCGCGCTATGGGTTATCCGGCGCCGAACAGCTTCAAAGAGTTCGTGCGCCTGAGTGCCATCAACGAGGCCGAGGGCAACCCGCCGGTGCGCGAGATGATTGCGCAGCTCATCAGCGATCACGAAACCATCGCACGCACGTTCCGCGAAACCGTGGAGATGGCTAACGACAGCGGCGATGTCGTGACCGCCGATCTGCTCACCGACCGCATCTACGCGCACGACAAGGCTGCATGGATGTTCCGGGCGACCATCGCGCAGGACACGCCGCCGGCTCAGAGCTTGAGCTCGTAGCTGCCGACCCACGGAATCGTGAATGGTGATCCGTGAATCGCAAGAGGAGAGCCGGCCGCCTTCTTGCGAAACACAAGTCACACATCACGAATCACGAATCCCCTTCAAGAGACAGAGAGGTTGCACCATGGCATTTGAACTCGTGCCGCTGCCTTATCCAAAGGACGCGCTGGACCCCGTGATGTCGGCTCGCACGCTCGAGCTCCATCACGACAAACATCACGCCGGTTACGTGAAGACGCTCAATCAGCTGATTGCTGGCACGCCCTTCGAGAACCAGGATCTCGAAAGCATCATCCGCGCGACGTACAAGTCTTCGGATCCGAAACAGCGGAAGGTCTTCAACAACGCAGGCCAAGTCTGGAACCACAATTTCTTCTGGGAATCGATTGCGCCGAATGGCGGCGGTCATCCGCCGGAGCAGGTTGCAAGGCGACTGAACGACACGTTCCAGTCGTACGAGAACTTTCGCGACCGATTCGTCCAGGTGGCCGTCGATCAGTTCGGTACCGGATGGGCTTGGCTCGTCGTCAAGGATGGGCGACTGGAAGTGATGTCGACGGACGACGCCGATCTACCGTTCACGAAAGCCGCGCAGCCGCTCTGCACGATCGATGTGTGGGAGCATGCCTACTATCTCGACTACCAGAACGAGCGTGCGCACTTCGTCAAAGCGGTCATCGAGACGAATCTCAATTGGCAGCTCGTGAGCAAACGACTGGCCGAGACAGGGTTGCTGGCCGCCTGATTTGTTTTGAGGCGAGGCTTGAGGCATGAGGCGTGATCTGCTCACGTCTGACTGTCGCGCTAATCGCGGACGATCGCGGGAAATTGCTTACCGCGCGCCGATACAAATGAGGCGCGTGCAGATGCATCATCGTCGTCGTGCGCGAGCACGAAGCACCGCTGTGCCATGCATCGAGGACCGCATCCGGACCGCTCCGAAGCCGTGTTGTACTGGACGGCGGTGAGTCTCATTGTCTGCGAACACTTACCCCTCGAGCAGGCAGCCGAGCGGCTGCACATGGAGGTGCGCGAGTTGCGCTTGTTGCTCGCTCGTCGTGATGCGTTGTGCCCAACGGATCCAAGCGACGAACTCTGGCAATGAGGGGATCTTCCCCCTGCCCTCAGGTGGGTCCTCAATTGCGAATGGTTCTCGACTGCGCAAGAATGCCGCCCCCATCAGAGGACGGTCGGCACGGTGCGCGCGCATCACCCTAGAGTGCTCATAAGAGTTGGTTCCTTTGCACTGCTCTCGGTCGCAGTGCTCCTCGCTGCGTGCAATCGCGAACCACCGGATGATCCGCGCCGCCAGGTGGTGGTGGCCTATGCGCAGCTGGTGTTGAACTCATACGAAGACGCACTCCGCGGCGCGCGGGAACTCGACCGTGCAATCGATGAACTGCTGGCCGAACCGAGCGCTGACACGCTCAAGCTGGCGCGCGAACGCTGGCGTGTGGCGCGTGTCTCCTATGGCCGCACGGAAGCTTTTCGCTTCTATGGTGGTCCCATCGATCATGAAGGCGGTCCCGAAGGGCGCATCAACGGTTGGCCGCTCGATGAGAACCACATCGATGCGGTGGCCAATGACCGCTATAACGCGGCGCCTGGTCTCAACATCATCGGTAACACCGAGCGCTTCCCGCAGATCACTCCCGAACTGATTGCCGCTCAGAACGAGGCGGGCGGCGAAAAGAACATCGCCAGCGGCTATCACGCCATCGAGTTTCTGCTGTGGGGGCAAGATCTGAACGACCCTCCACAGTCTGCGGGGCAACGCCCACACACCGACTTCGTCAAGCGAGGTCAGTCACGCACGGACATCAACACCCGTCGAGGCGAGTACCTCAAGGCGACCAGCACGCTGTTGCTCCGCGATCTGGAAGGCGTCACGGCGCAATGGCGCGTGCAGAAGTCAGGCGAGCAGCCGAACTATCGCGCGAACTTCATCACGGGAGATGTCTACACCGGATTGAAGCGCATGTTGACGGGCGTCATCTCGCTGGGCGAGGTCGAGATGGCCGGCGAGCGCATGAGCGTGCCGCTGCTGTCGGGCGATCAGGAAGAGGAACAGTCCTGCTTCAGCGACTTCACCGCGGAAGACTTGCGGGCGAACGCGGAAGGCATCGAAGCCGTGTACTACGGTACGAACAGTAAGAATGCTGCACATGCCGACAAGAACAGCCTCGCCGAGTTGGTGAAAGCTGCCGATCCGCGCGTGGCGGAAGAAGTCGATGTGCGCATTCAGCGCGTACGCCAGACGCTCGCCGCCATCGGCTCGCCCTTCGATCGCGAGATTCAGCCCGACAATGCGGCAGGGCGTGCGCGTGTCCAGGCGGCGATCGACGCCATACGAGCCGAAGCGCAGTCTCTGTCGCGTGCGGCCAAGACACTGGACGTCTTCCTCTCGCCCATTCAAAGCGACGGTGATTGATATGCGACCGCGTATGTTGGCGATCGCTGTCTGCGTGCTACTTGGCGCGTGCGCGAAGGAATCCTCCGATGTCGCTGCGCTCTTGCAGGCGAGCAGCGGCGGCGCGACGACGGTCGAGGATTTCACTCGTCACGCCTACTCCAAGCCCGCTGCCAATCTGCAAACCGAGCAGCGCGCCGAGTTCGTCATGGGCAATGCTTTCTTCAATAGCCCCTGGGTGGCAGCCCCGGCCACCGCGAGTGCGCGCGATGGTCTGGGACCGCTTTTCAACGCACGTTCGTGCGACGCGTGCCACAACAACGATGGACGCGGTCGTCCGCCTGAAGCCGGCGAACGGCCGATCTCGCTGGTCGTGCAGTTCGGGATGCCCGGTCGTGGCGAACACGGCGAGCCGCTGCCCGAACCCCATTACGGCGGTAATCTCAATCCGTTCTCGATTACGGGCAGCGGCGCCGAGGGCACGCTCGACATCGCGTACGTTGAACGAGTGGGCCATTTCGCGGATGGCGAGCCGTATTCCTTGCGAGTGCCGCAGTACTCCTTCAGCGATCTGCAGTTCGGTGCGCTCTCGCCGGATGTCCGGTTCTCACCTCGCGTAGCGCCAGTCGTCTTTGGTTCCGGCTTGCTCGAAGCGGTTTCCGACGAAGAGATACGCAAGCGCGAGGATCCCGACGACCACAACGGCGATGGTGTTTCAGGGCGAGCGAACATCGTGTGGCATCGCACACTGCAGCGCCCCGCTCTTGGCCGGTTTGGCTGGAAGGCCAATCAACCCGATATCGCGCATCAGACGGCCGCCGCATTCAATGGCGAGATCGGCATGACGTCCTCGCTCCAACCCGTCAACAACTGCACGCCGATTCAGACGAGCTGTCTTGCAGCCCCGAACGGTGGCGAGCCGGAATTGAGCGAGGAGATCTTCGCGCGCATCGTCAAGTACGAACGCATGCTCGGTGTGCCCGCGCGACGCGATCTCGAGAACCCGCAAGTGCGCCGCGGCGCGCAGATGTTTCTGGATGCCGGCTGCGATGGCTGTCATACGCCAACGCTGCACACGGCCAAGGTACCGTCGATGCCGTGGTTGTCGGAACAAGCATTCCACCCATTTACCGATCTGTTGTTGCATGACATGGGGCCTGGTCTTGCTGATGGCCGCGAAGATTTTCTCGCGAGCGGTTTCGAATGGCGCACACCGCCGCTGTGGGGCTTGGGTCTTCTGCGGAAAGTGAATGGGCACACGCTGCTGCTGCACGATGGCCGTGCCCGCAATGTCACGGAAGCAATCCTGTGGCACGGCGGCGAAGCGGAACGCTCGAAGGAGAGCTTCCGCACGATGAGCAAGGAAGATCGTGCGGCGTTGTCGAGGTTCTTGGATTCGCTGTGACAGTTGCTCGCCGCCAGTTCCTCATCGCGTCCACAGCCGTGCTCACCGCAGGCGCAGCCGGCATGTATTTCGTGTGGGGCAGCAAGTTGAGCGGCACCGTGCTCTCCGCCTACGAAAACACCCGCGGCGAGCAATTCATCGGCGGCATCGATCTCGCCACTGCACTCATCTTCGGCGCACAAATTCCCCTCCGCGCCCACGGCTGCGACATCGATCCGCGCGATCCTGACCGCGTGCTGTTCTTCGCACGGCGCCCCGGCATTGAAGCTTTCGAGTTGCGACTCGATACGCAACGAGCGCGCCGCGTGTTCACAACCCCAGTCGGACGCCATCTCGCGGGACATGGACTCTTCTCACGCGACGGTGACTGGTTGTTCGTACCGGAGCATGACTACGTGCAGGCACGCGGCGTCATCAGCGTGCGGGACACGCGCACGTTTGCCATCGCTGCCGAACTGTCCAGCGGTGGTCTCGACCCACACGAGCTCGTTTGGTTGGGGGATGACCTGCTCGTCGCGAACGGCGGCATCCTGACGCACCCGCAGAGCTATCGGCAGAAGCTCAACATTCCCACCATGGATCCATCGCTGTGCCGGCTCGATGCGCGCACAGGCGCCGGTCTCGAGCAGCTGCGACTACCCGATCGTCTGTTGAGCATCCGTCATCTGTCGGTTGCAAGTGCCAGCCGCGCGGTTGCGGGTTTGCAGTACGAAGGCGATCCGCAACGTGCGCCGGGGCTGGTTGGCGATTATCGAAAGGGGCAGGGCTTCAAGCTGCTAGACATGCCTGCACCCGAGCTCGCGCGCTCGAATGGTTACGTCGCGAGTGTGCTCGCGGACTTACACCGCAACCGCGTATTGGCGGCGTGTCCGCGCGGTCCCGGGATCGCGGCATGGCGACTCGACACAGGCGAGTTCGTCGGTGTGATCGATGCGACCGAGGCCTATGGCGTGTCGCAGACTCAAGAGGGTGTGCCGCTCATTTCGCAGCGAGATGGGGCGGCGCTAACGGTCAGCCGCGACACGGCTCGCACGCTGGCGCAATCGAACCGCATTCGTTGGGACGACCACTGGCGCTTTCACGAGCAAGCGGTCACAGTCTGACGCACGAACCTGCAGGCAGAATGACCTTCCGCGTCCGCAGGTTCAAGATGCTGACAATGGCATGGGCATCGAGCGTGCAGGCGCAAGGGGGCTTCCAGTGAACCGGGCGGAGCGTAGGGCATTGCCGTTTCTGTTAGGCCTAATCTTCGTGGGCGGCGCGGGGATTTCCTGGGCACAAGAGGAGGAGGTGGCGTCCAACTTCGCATCTCTGACGTACGGCGCGGAGTGCGATGCGCAGAATAAACGCCTGCTCCTGGCGAATACGCACACCTACAAGAGTCTGCAGATTACCGTCCATTGGCGTGCCGCCGGCGGGAAGGATCTGCAGGAGCAGTTCTTTCCCCCGCCGGACAGCAAGCTCGAGATCGGCTGTGCCGCGGAGGCGCAGATCGTGGAGGCGAAGTTTGCGGAGTTCTGAAGGTGAGTCGTGAATCGTGATTCGTAGACAAGTCGTCTCTTACGATTCACTATTCACGAATCACGACTCACTCGGCGCTCAGAACGAAAACCGCCCTGAAATGCCGAACGTCGTCACATCATCGTTGAGCCGCAAGAGCAGCCCGGCCGCAAGCTGCTTCGTGAAGTTGTAGCGGCTCTCCGCGAAGATCGTCAGCTCATCGAACGGCTCATCGAGATCGGCATACTCGGCGCCAAGGTCGAGCTCGAGATGTTGAGTCACCTGCCCGCGCACACCTGCCGAGAGAAACAAACCGCTCTCATCGAAGCTCTCGATTTCTTCTTGCGCGAAGCCGACCTTGCCCACTAAGTCCCAGGCGTTGCTCAACGGCCAGTGACCGCCTGCTCCCAGACGCCACGACTCGCCATCGACACCGTTGTTGGCCTCTACGTCCGTGTAATCCGCGACCACGAACAAGTTCGGATGAACTTCGAGCGACCCGCGTAGCGCGAACCCATCAGCGTTCGGGCCGTTGTCGACGGTGAGATCGACATAGTTCAACTCGGCGGACGAGTAGTCGAAGTCGGCCGCTTGGCTCGCGAACGGTGCAGTCAGTGCGGCCATGGCGGCCAGCGTCTTCAATGTACGTGTCATTCGATGCTCCTTGTGCAAACCCCAACTGTTGCTGGGGCGCGGCATTGTAGAGATCGAATGAACACATTCAATGTCGACTAGCGTTGCACATGAACGACAGCAAGCGACGACACAAAAATTCAGAACGAGGGTTTCAATACCATCAGTCCCATCGCTGCCAATGGGGTGAGCGTGGCCAGCGAGCCCCAGATCGCCCACTGCCGTGAGAGCCGTTGATAGCTGATGCGATCGAAGCCGCCACGCGCGCCCGCAACGGCAACGTCACGCAAGCGCCGTTGCAACGGTGCGAGCAGCGCCATGAAGACGATGCCCGAAATTACGAACAGGACAATGCTCTGCCAAATCCAAGGTGTGCCGAGAAACGAGTACCCCGAGCTGATGACGAGCGAGATACCGGTGACGGTGATGAGCCCCACTCCGGGAATCGTGAAATAACGATCGGCATTGATGAGCCCTTCCATCGCGTACGCAATCACGCGCGGATCGTTACTGCGATCGGCGAACGACTTCCACAGCACGGCGGTGATGATGTTCCCGACGAACAGCACGACGCCGCGATCGGTCTGACGATGGAGGACGATCTTCCGCGAGTAGTAGTCCCCGTCGGTCTGCGTGGCCAGCACCTCGACATCGACCTTGCAGCCGTGATGCTGCTCGACGGCGACGGTCATG
>CBJNAT010000071.1:0-8767 GCA_966434585.1 uncultured Gammaproteobacteria bacterium
GTTGTCGATCCAGCCGTACGGACCGTAGTCGATCGTCAAGCCGAGGACGGACATGTTGTCGGTGTTCATGACGCCATGCACGAAACCGACTCGCATCCAGTGAGCGATCATTACCGCGGTGCGTTCGCACACGTCGTTGAACCACACGCTGTAGCGTGCGACATCGTCATGCGTGTACTCGGTCTGGATCTGCGGAAAATCGCGCTTAATCGTGAAATCGACGAGTTGCTTGAGCAGCGCCGTATCGCCGCGCGAGGCGGGTAGCTGGAAATTGCCGAAGCGAATGAACGAGGGCGACACGCGACACACGATCGCACCCGGCTCATGCTGCGGATTGCCGTCGTAGAACATGTCGCGCACCACCTGCTCGCCCGTGAGCACGAGGCTCAATGCTCGCGTCGTCGGCACGCCCAAGTGATGCATCGCCTCGCTGCAGAGGAATTCGCGTATCGAGGAGCGCAAGACCGCACGGCCATCGGCGGAGCGTGAGTAAGGCGTCAGACCCGCGCCTTTCAACTGCAGCTCCCAACGCTCACCGGCCGCGTTGATCACCTCGCCCAACGTGATCGCACGGCCATCGCCCAACTGCCCTGCCCAGTTGCCAAACTGATGGCCGCCGTAGTTCGCTGCATACGGCTGCATGCCCTCCAGCAATGCGTTGCCGCCGAACACGTCGGCGAAGTGCTGCGTGCGAACTTCCTCTTCGCTGATGCCCAACATCGCCGCGACTTCGCGCGAGTGAGCGATCAAGCGCGGCTCGCGTACTCGCGTGGGTTTCACATGCGAGAACAGCGCGCCTTCGACCTGGCGAATGCCGGGGCCCGGGTTGAGGTCAGCCGGGAGGTCGCGGACGAAGGAATTGTCGAAGCGGAGGGAGTGCATGGATGTGTTTGCTGCGAACTTTGATGGCTGGGTTGTTTGTGGGAGGAGCTGCTATCGCAGCTTGCCCTCACCCTGTCCCTCTCCCGTGACCGGAGGGAATCCCGCGGGGCAACCGGGAGAGGGGACGTACATGGACGCGACGGTGACGATTCTGGAAACTCACGCCATGCAGCGAGCCACTCCTAGTAGTCGAGTGACTCTCGCCAGCAGTTCCTTTCAGGACTGTGGCCGGCATTGGAGCCGCCCCAGAGCGTACAGGGATGTATTCAACGCGCTTCATAATCCCTGCGGTCCTGAAAGGAACTGCTGGCGGGAGGCGCTCGGCCACTACGTTCACCCCAAACGAGCCACTTGCACGATGCTCACCGTACCAGTTCGACCAACACCTCTCCATATCGCTCGAGCTTCATCTTCCCAATACCCGAGATGTCTGCGAGCTCCGCAAGATCCCGCGGTCGGCGTTGAGCGATCGACTGCAACGTCGCATCGTGCAGGATGACGTACGCCGGCACGGATTGCCGCCGCGCCTCCTCGAATCGCCAACTCTTCAACCGTGCGAGCCGTTCCGCCGCAGCGGGCGCGAGCTCAGCGGAAGCCGGATCCATCGTTTTTCGAGCGGCCTTGCCCCGCTTGCGCTCGAGCAACGCTCGCATCTGCACCGACTGCTCGCCCCGCAGCACTGGGCGCGCGAGCTCCGTCAGCTTCAGCGCACCGTAAGCGGTGTGATCCACGCGTGCGAAGCCCATTGCAACGAGTTGCCGGAACACGTTGCGCCACTCGAGCTCGCTCAAATCCTGACCGATGCCGAACACGCTCAAGCGATGGTGATCCCAACGCATCACGCGCTCGCTGTCCTTCCCGCGCAGCACCTCGATCAGGTGCATCACGCCGAAACGCTGCTCCGCACGGTAGATCGCCGACAGCGCTTTGCGTGCCGCGTCCGTTGCGTCCCAAGTCTGCGGCGGCGAAAGGCAGGTGTCGCAGTTGCCACACCGCTGCGATGCTTCGCCGAAATACGCGAGCAGGCGCACGCGCCGGCACTGCGCGGCTTCGCACAGACCCAACAACGCATCGAGCTTGGCGTTCGAGATGCGCTTGAAGACATCGCTACCTTCCGACATCTCGATCAAGCGCCGTTGCTGCACGACATCGCCCAGGCCGTACGCCATCCACGCATTGGCCGCCAGACCGTCGCGACCGGCACGCCCGGTCTCCTGGTAGTAACCTTCGATGCTTTTCGGCAGATCGATATGCGCTACAAAGCGCACGTCGGGCTTGTCGATGCCCATACCAAACGCGATCGTCGCCACCATGACAATGCCATCCTCGCGCTGAAACCGCGCTTGATACTCGGCGCGCGTGTGCGACTCCATCCCCGCGTGATACGGCAACGCTGCGATGCCGTGCGCCTGCAGCCATTGAGCCGTTTCATCCACGCGCTTGCGCGACAGGCAATACACGATACCCGCCTCGCCCGCATGCTCGGCGCGAATGAAGGCGAGCAGCTGCGCGCGTGCATCGATCTTGTCCACGATGGTGTAGCGGATGTTCGGCCGATCGAAGCTCGACACGAACACGCGCGCATCTTGCAAGCCAAGCCGCTCCACGATTTCCGCACGGGTCTGCGGATCGGCGGTTGCGGTCAGTGCGATGCGCGGTACGGCCGGAAAACGCTCGTGCAGGAGCGAGAGCTGCAGGTACTCCGGCCGGAAATCGTGACCCCACTGCGACACGCAATGTGCTTCGTCGATGGCGAACAGTGCGATGCGCGTGCGACCGAGCAGTTCGAGGCATCGGGCCGTCGTGAGCCGTTCGGGCGCGACGTATAGCAAGTCGAGCTCGCCGCGCGCGACGGACTGCTCGATGGCGCGTGCCTGATGGGCGTCCAACGTGGAATTGAGAAAGGCCGCTTGCACGCCGAGCTGCGTGAGCGCCGC
The DNA here is from genome assembly GCA_966434585.1 of uncultured Gammaproteobacteria bacterium. Classification (GTDB taxonomy): domain Bacteria; phylum Pseudomonadota; class Gammaproteobacteria; order Steroidobacterales; family Steroidobacteraceae; genus DATELY01. The sequence goes on from CBJNAT010000071.1 coordinate 2,820, forward strand.
GACCTGATCCTGCATGAGCGCAATCAGCGGCGAGACGACAACCGCAGTACCAGGTCGCATGAGCGCCGGCACCTGATAGCAGAGCGACTTGCCGCCGCCGGTGGGCATCAGCACCAGCGCGTCGCCGCCAGCGATCACATGATCGACGATCTGCCGCTGCGCGCCGCGAAACTGTGCATGCCCGAATGTATCGCGCAGTACATCGAGAACATCATCCGGCGAGCGATCGGCAATGTGAGTGGGGATCACGAGCATTGAGTGAGTGAGAAAGCGCGGCGCAGTCTAGCCGGTCGGGCATCGCGAGGCAGCCAGGTTCGCGGTGCGTTCTTGGACAAATGGCCCGAAACACCAGCACGCGAAGACCGTTCCATCGGCATCGACGCGGCACGGAGACGTACATGAACACCCACCATTCCTTAGTGATGACCTTCCGGCGGGTGTCACCTCGTCGCAAAAGCCCTAGGCATTGTCGAATGTGATCCGACGCACAGTTGGGGTGCGCCCTGCCAAAAGGTTGAGGGAGTCTTGGCGTAAGTAGCGCTTCTATCAATGGATGAACTATTACCAAAGCGGGAGCGGCTACTCATGCCCACCTGGAGGGAACGGCTGGATCATTTGTCAGCCGCCATCGAAAGCGCACGCGCGAATGCGAAACCATTGCTCAATCCGAGCGAAGCTGAGGCGGTTTATCGCCTCTTGGACGAATATCGCCTCGCCGGCGCGCCGGGACTCGACAGCGAAGTCTCGGCCCCGCGCATCCGATCGCGCGCCGCCCTCCTGAAGAGACGGTCCTGCGGCCAGAGTTGATCTGCGAGCCTGCTCAACCCTTGTGCGACCCGCGACCGCTCTTCGCTTCATCCGCCTTTGCTTCCCGCGTCGCCTTCTTCTTCGAGTCGCGGTCCTGTTTTCGATCATCGTCGCTGCCCTGCTCTTCACCAACTTCACGCAGATCGCGCTTGACACTCCGCAAACTGATCGAGCCCTCGAGCGAGCGTGCGAAAGCCTGGATGAAGCCGTTGCGCAGCACGCTGATCACCGACTCCATCACGCCCGCATCCGGATTCTTGAACTCGCCGCGAAAAGGCACGCGGGCACCGAGCTGATCCTCCTCGTCGTTCTCCAGCACTTCGGTCGCGAAATCGAGCATGCCCTCCCAGGCGCGCTTTAGGGGGCTCTCGGCCGATTCGCCCGCGCGATACATGTCCACATTCTGCATGAGCGGCTTCGCGTAACCCTCGAACTTGCCGTCCGCGGCGGCAGCCTCCAGATAGAGTTGAAAGTCGCCTGCCTCGGCGTCAGCCTTCACGTACTCACGCAGCCAGGGATTCAGTTTTGGCAGCCGCACACCCTCCATGCTCATATTCACTTCGAAGGTCGGCTGCTGCGCGAGCGGATTGAGCGTGCCGTTCACTTTGAGCGGAGCATCGCCCAGCATCCGCCCTTCCATCTTGAAGGTCGCAAACGACTCCTGATTGCTGTCAGCCACATTGGTGAGATTCGTCACCCACCCGTTCAGATGCTCGAGCTTCACCGCGTCCTGCGTGCGGATGCCCGGAGCCGTGAAGGTGACGGTGCCGTCCTTCACCTGGATAGTGTTGAACTTGAAGGGAATGAAGCGCCTGAACTGCTCGATCCAATCCTCTTCGGTGCCCAGTTGCGAGCGCTCTTCCGTCTCGGCCCGCACGAGGTTGATGTCGGGCGAGAACAGCACGAGCTCCGAAGTCAGCCTGCCATGCATGAGTGCACGCCACTGCACCGAGAAGTCCACCCGCGGGCACTGCAGAAACGGAATTGGACGCGCGGCATTGCGCTTCACGATCTCGATGCCTTTGACGCGATACGCACCGCGCCACAACGCCAGGTCCACATCCTGAATGCGGCCGTCGTAGGCTTCGAGCGTATGCAGCCGTTGATTCACTTCGCGTGTGATGATCGAGGGTAGCGCGACGCGTACTGCCACCATGACTGCAGCGATCACACCGAGAGTGATGAGGATTTTGCTTCTGCGCCGCACCGCTTGCTCCCTCAGAGAACTCACCACGACAAGCGGGGCGCATGCAGATGAGTTCCTGTGGAGCAACCTGCACGCTGCATTCACCGACACACTGACCGTTGAAGCAGCAATGCGCAGTAGGCGCGGCGCGGACATTGCTGAGGCGATCGGTGCGCATGCGTTGCTGATGCGCCATGAGAGGGAACGAGTGAGGCGCGAGACCATTGTGATGCACGAGCCGCATTCGCAGGCCCGCCCTACACTCATCTCACAACAGAGGAACGCATCATGGCGTCGTCACAGAAGTCATCTTCGAAGAGCAAGTCATCATCGCGCGCGCGCAAGGAAGCACCGGACGCGAGCGAGCTGCTGGTATTGGAGCTACAGGAGATTCACAGCGCGGAGAGTCAACTGGCTCGCGTGCTGCCGCGGCTCTCCAAAGCGGTCGAGTCGGAAAAACTCAGGCAGATGCTCGATAGGCGTCTGAGCGAAGGCGAACGAGTGCTAGAGGAGGTCGATGCGGCGCTCGAACAGATGGAGGTCAGCCCCGGACGCAAGAAGAACATTGCGGCAGAGGGTTTGATCAACGATGCGCGCGAACACGTGCAGGAAATCGAAGCAGGTCCTGCGCTCGACGCTGTTCTCGTGGCCGCGCTGCAGAAGACGGAGCACTACTGCATCGCCGCGTGGGGCACTGCACGCTCGCTCGCCGAGGCCACAGGTCAGAAGAGCGCGGCTAAAGCCATGGAGCGCGCTTTGCAGGACGGCAAACGACTCGACGAGCAGCTGACCCAACTCGCCGAGTCCGAGCTGACCCCTGCCCTGCTCTCGTTTGGCGAGATCGAGGAAGGCGAAGACGAGGAAGGAAGCATCCAAGGTCGCTCGCGCAAGAGCGGCGGCACCTCGAGCGAACGACGGACGAATTGAGGGATCGCGGCGCCCGGCTGATAGCCGGGCGTCGGTTACGGGCTACGGCCAGAATCGTCGTTCTGGCTGTAGCCCGTAGCCCGTAGCCTGTGGCGTGCAGCGTTTCACGCTGCTACTCGCGCTCCGCAACTCGGCCACGCTCCCCGCCCTCCACAATTTGCGCGAGCCAGTGTTCGGCGCTTTGCGCGCGCTGCTCGCGCAGCCAACCGAAGACGATGCTGTGCCACAACACGCGCCGGACGTAGCCGCGCGTCTCGTTGAAGGGAATGTTCTCGACCCAGCGGTCCGCATCGACGGCCGTCGTCGGTAGCCAGCGATTGGCTGCATTCGGACCCGCGTTGTAGCCCGCGAGCGCGACTGGCAGCTGACCGTGGAAACGGTCCAGCAGATCGCGCAGATGTGCAGCGCCGAGTCGCACGTTGATCGCAGGCGCAAACAGCTCGCCGTCGTTCGGCGCCTTCATCTTCCACTTCTTCGCCGCGATCCGGGCCGTGCTCGGCATCAACTGCAGCAAGCCACGCGCACCCACACCCGAGACTGCGTCCGCTCTATACAAGCTCTCCTGGCGCAGCACGCTGTACACGAGCTCGGGCTCGAGATCCGCCAGCTTCGCTGCGGCTTTCACCTCAGGATCGTACGGCCGCGGATACAGCAGCTCGTAGTCGTAGTACACCTTGTTGTCCGATGCCGTCGCGATCGCCTGATCGAACCACTGCCAGCGAACAGCCACGTGCACCGCTTGCGGCTTCGTCGTGCTCGGCAGCGACCCGTAACCGTACTGCCATTCCTCCTGCGCTTCCGAGTGCAAACCGAGCAACTTCAATTCACGCGCACGCGCAAATGCCGGCAGCGCTTCGATGCGCTCGACCTCGCTCTTGTCGAGCGGCAAGGCTTGCTGATGAGGTGTGATCTTGCGATCCAGCCGCGCGGCGGCCATGGCGGAGTAGAAGTTGTCGGCGGTGAGTACGGCTTCGTAGAGAGAGCGCGCGAGATCAGGCTCGCCGAGTTGTTCCGCTGCACGGCCGAGCCAGTATTGCCAGCTCGATTGTTGCCGCAGCGTCGGGGACATGGAGCCGATAGCCTGCCGCACGCGCGGCCAGTCATCGTTCCAGAGCGCCGCACGCGCATACCACTCGAGCGCGGTGTCGTCCAAGTGCACGGGCTGTACACGCGCGAAGAAGTCGAGCGCCTCGCTGCGTCGACTCCAGGCGAGTGCGAGAGCAACCGGTAACGCGAACTGGCTGGCTGCGGCGGCATCTAGTCTGCGAGCGGCGACGAGCCGCTCATAGCGCGCGATCGCCTCGTCCACGTTCAGACGTGCCAGTCGGGCCCATCCGGCACGCAGTGCCGGCATCTCCAGCGGCTGAAGCGGCTGCGCGATCAGCCGATCGATCGATAAACGCGGTTGCTCGAGAAGATCGGCCCACTGCCGCAGTGGCGCGGCAAGTTCTGCCGGCAGCTGCGCGGCGAGCTGGCGTGCGAATCGGAAGTTGCCGTCTTCGAGCACCATGCGCGCGCGGCGCTCGATCAGCTCATGGGTGAGCACCTGGCGATCGCGTGCCCACTGAAACACGGGCTCGCATGCCGTGGGCAGCTGCTGCGCCGTCAACCAGCGCTCGACGATCTGCGGCGCGAGGTCCGTGGTGCGATCGAGTGCGATGTGCGCCGCGAGATAGTGGCATCGCGAAGTTGCGGTTGCAGACTGCGGACGGTATTGCGCGATGAAGTCCTCCCACCGCTCACGCTGAACCAGGCTATCCAACCAAGCGCGACGCAATCTGCGAGCAAAGGGCTCATCCGTGAAGTCATTGAGGAAGGCAGCCGCTTGCCCATCTGCTGTCGAAGGAATCGCCGCGGGCGGCTGCTCGAGAAGTTGCTGAATGCGCGCAGCTTGCACATAGGAATACAAGGCGTACTTGCGAAGCGCCTCGCTGTCGTCAGTGGCAGCGACAGGCGTGTCCTGCAACGCTGCATCGAAAGCGGCGCTAAAGTCGCTCCGCGCGCGTTCCAGCGAGTCCGCCGCGAACGCGATGACGGATTGCAATAACGCGACCATCGCAACCAGGATCCTGAATGAAGACATGCACGTGCTCGGTGGTCCGACCGGTGCATGTTAGCGAGCGGCATCGGGAGATGCGAAGTGGATACACGCTTGAGCGGCGACTGGGCTCGCTGGTAAGCAGCCGGCTACGGGCTACAGGCTACGGCCAGAAAAGCCACACACCCTCTGGCCGTAGCCCGTAGCCTGTAAGCCTGTAGTCCGTAGCCCTGTTTGCCGGCAAGCCAACGAGCCGTTCAATCATCCTGCCCGGTACTTCGCAAACTCTTGCTTCGTCAGCTGCCCATCCTTGTCTGCATCCAGCGATTTGAATGCGGTGAACAGCGCATCGTGCGTGCTCGCTTCGTCAAGGCTGATCCGGCCGTCCGTGTTCTTGTCGAGCGACTCGAACGTGGGTGCATCGGCAGCTTGCACCGTAGCGAAGCTCAGCACGGCGAGGATGAGAGCGATAGAACGCAGCATGAAGACTCTCCTTGAGACTGTCGAACGTGACTCGGATGGAACCCAATGACGCACATAGCCTTCCATTCGCACGTTGAGTATGTCCAGCCGTGCTGTATACGAACTTAACGCCACATCGAGGATGCACCGTCGGCAATCCACCGGCTCCAACGAGAACTCCTGCCGGACGTTGCGGTCGTAAGCATGAGAAAACTTGCCCGGAGAGATGCCCATGAAAGCGCTCGCTCGCATTCGACCATGGCTGATCGCCTGCATGATGGGCGCGCTTGCAGCATGCGCGACGGGACCGCAGGTACGCGTCAATCTGGATCAGTCCGCCGACTTCGGCCGGTATCACACGTTCGGCTTTCCTGCCGAGACCGGCACTGATCGCGGCGGCTATTCGACATTGCTGACCAGCTACTTCAAAACCGCGGTGTCTCGCGAGATGGAAAGGCGCGGGTATCGTCGCGCCGAAACAAACCCCGACCTGCTCGTCAACTTCTACGTGAACGTGCGGCACGAAAG
>CBJNAT010000072.1:0-8767 GCA_966434585.1 uncultured Gammaproteobacteria bacterium
TCGAATTCCACGCGCGTCGGCAGGTCCTCGAATAGTCGTGCGTCGATCAGCTCGTCGAGCAGCAGCGGATGTGCCGCGACTTGATCGGCGAGAAACTGACTGCGACTGCACACATCCACCAAACGTGCGAGCACCGTGTCGTTCTCGTTCAACAGCGCGAGATACACCGTGCGGCCGCCGATCATCTCCAGAATGCGCGCGAGCCGATCGAAGGTCGCGGCCGGATCCGGCAGCTTCGCAAGCAGTGGCAACACACGCGGCATCAGCTCGCTCAAGCGACGTCGGCCGGTTTCATCGAGCCTGCGGAAATACGCGGATGACTTCAGCGCATCGATGCGCTCGAGCACGGCCATAGGTGTGGGAACGCCGACGGACTGCAGCGCCTCGATGCGCATCGTTGCGGTGAAGTCCATCACCTGGTCGAGCGCCACGTGCGGATCGCCACCACTTTCCCGGCCAAATACGGCCTGCGCGAAGTGCATCGCGACCCTCTGCCGATGCTGTGCCAGTTGCGCCGCAAACGTGTTCCAGTCGGGAAAGCCCATCGCAAACGCAAGCCGCGTCCGTCCAATCTCATCCTTGGGTAGTGCGTGCGTCTGCTCGTCGCACCATTCCTGCAAACGGTTTTCGACCCGCCGCAGGAATCGATACGCTGTGCGCAAGTCCGCCACGCACTCGCGTGCGAGCAGGCGCTGCCCCACGAGCAGCGGCAAGACGACGTTCAGTTCACGACGCTGCAAGCGACGATCGCTGCCGCCGCGCAGCAGCTGAAAGGCTTGCACGATGAACTCGATCTCTCGAATGCCGCCCGGGCCGAGCTTGATGTTGTCCTTGAGCTCACGACGCTCGACTTCGCGCGCGATGAGGTTCTTCATGTTCCGCAGCGACTCGAACACGCTGAAGTCGAGATAGCGGCGATAGACGAACGGCCGCAGCACTTCGTCGTACAGCTCGCCGTACGCGTCGATGCCGGTAACGGGACGCGCCTTCACGTACGCGTATCGCTCCCAGTCGCGGCCGTGTTGCTGCAGGTAGTGCTCGAACGCAGCGAAGGACATCGCGAGCGGCCCGCTATCGCCGAACGGTCGCAAACGCATGTCGACTCGATAGACGAAGCCCTCGGGCCCTCGGCTGCTGAGCCATGGAATCATCCGTTGCGCGAGGCGGAGGAAGAACTCCGCATGCTCGATGCCGCGCGAGCCCGTCGTCTCGCCATCCTCCGGATAGAGCAGCACGAGATCGATGTCGGAGGAAAAGTTGAGCTCGCCCGCGCCAAGCTTGCCCATGGCGATGATGACGAGCGGCTGCGGCGTGCCGTCCTCTCGCAAGGGCGTACCGAATCGCGCAGCCAGTTGTGCATAGGCTCGCTCGTACGCAAAGCGGATGCACACGTCGGCCAACGTGGATTGCTCCTGCAGCGTCTCTTCGATCTCGGCCCAGCCCGCGAGATCGCGCCATGCGATGCGCATCATTTCGCGTTGCCGCACCTCGCGCAGCACTCGTGTGAGCTCGCCATCCGGCGCATCGCTCGGCACCCGAGCCAGCTCGCTCTCGAGCACGGCCGTATCCAACGCCGTGTGCAAGCGACCTGTGGTCACGAGGTCTCGCAGAAAGCGCGGCTGACGCAGGCACAATTGCGCCACGAAATCGCTGCATGCCCACACGCAGGGGAGCGATGTCTCGATCTGCTCATAGACGAGCAACTCGGACCACACCTGCGGATCGCGCTCTTGGGCCGTCGCGAGTAACCCGCGCGTGCTCTCGCGCAATGCCGTCGGCAAAGACTCGAAATCAACTGTCATGAACGCTCGCTGACTGTGAGAACGAAGCAGCAGTTTGCAGTAAAACCCTGTCGAGAATCACCGACATGCGATCACGCCGAGCGAAACCTCCTCGCAACCGTATTCGTTGAAACAGCGTCGCGGGCGATATGCCCGCAGAGCTTCCGGAGGTTCACATGGCGGTGCCATCGCGCCTTGCTCGCAGCGGACCGGCCGTCCTGGTGGTCGCGTTACACATCGTATTGATCTATGGCTTATCGGTCAGCTTAGGAATCGTGGATGCACCCAACATCATCAAGCCTGCCGCGGTCGTGTTCGTGCCTGAAGCGCAGGAAGAGGTGAAGTCCGACCCCGTCGACGTGCCGAAGCCCGAGATCGCCGAGCCGGAAGTGACGGCGCCGATGCCCGAAGTCATGTCGGATCTGCCACCTGTCGAAACGGCGCCTGTGGCCCAAATCACGCCGCCGGATGGTGCCGCCGCACCCATCGGTAGCTTGCAGGAGCTGAAAGCAACGAGCCGAGTGGAGCCCGTGTATCCGGCTGCGTCCCGTCGCGCCGGTGAAGAGGGTTCAGTGATTCTGCGCATTTTCGTGGATCCGACCGGCCGACCGCAGCAAGTGCTCGTCGATCGCAGCAGCGGACACTCGCGTCTCGACGATGCGGCCATGAAGGCGGTCAAGCGCTGGCGCTTCCAACCGGCATCCAGCGGCAGCGGGCCCTTGGGCTCGTGGTCGCGAGTGACGATCACGTTCCGGCTGCAGTGAGTCCTGTGGGCGTGCGGGCGTTGACAGCCGTCTGTCACGTCCGCACTCCTCGTCTTTCCACGTCCCCACTCTGACCTCATTCCGTTCAGGGTCCACCTCATCCGCCATTCCTCGCGGAACCCGCTGTCTCGAACGCACATCACGAAAAAAATATCGCGGCGCAATCGGCCGGGTTTCCTACAGCGAAACATGATCGAGTTCACCGCCTGGTGCTCGAAACCAGACCTAGGCTGCTTGCGACGCGCATCCGAACGAAGTCGCCGGTGCGTGCCCAGCTCGAACCATTCGAGCGAACCGCCACTGGAGAAGCCGAGCCCCATGCTGCCGAGAAGCTCTGCCCGCACGCTCACGATCGACACCCCTGTCCGCGCCATCGTGCGATGGACGCTCGCTGTCGTTGCCTGCTCCGCTGCTGCGATCCTGGGCACGCGCGCCCATGCGGAGATCCCCAGCACTGACGCAACCCTCTTGAGCTCGCCTTGGATGTTGTTGAGCCATCGCGCCGAAGCAGAAATCGTGCAGCAGGCCGAACCACGACTCGCAGAACTGTCGGACCAGGAATACTTCTCGTATAGCGGCGTCGGCGCATTGATCTGCACGATCAACGGCCAGAAGCAGATGTCGACGGCGTTTCTCGTCGGCTCGTTCGATCTCGCCGTGACGGTTGCACACACCTTCGTGTCGGGCTCCGCGCAAGCAAGCCCGAGCGACTGCGTGTACACGACGACGGATTCAACGGGTCAGATTCGGGAACGCCTGCCCGTTGCGTATTACAAGTCGCAGTGGATCGATGCGAACGCGGACGGTGTGCCCGCGAAGGATCTCGCCGTCGTACGACTGGCAGAGCGGTCGGCGTTCGCCCATCGAACGTTGCCGCTGGGCAAGTTCTCAGGGGCCTCTGCCCCGGTGATCATGATCGGATTCGCGACAGACGTGGACAGCGACACCTTCAAACGCAAGTCGCGTGGCACGGTGTATGAGCGTGACGTCGGCCGCAAGCGCGCGCGCACACCCGCGGTCGCAGACATCTTCACGCACGACCTCGACACGCTGGACCTTGCGTCGGGGGCGCCGGTGCTCGATGAACGCAGCGGCGTCATCATCGGCGTACACACCACGCTCCTACCGTCGACACTGCAAGCCACAGCCGAGCACACCGCTGTCGCGCCCGTATCGACCACCCGTAATGCGCTCATCACCATGAATCAGTGGCTGGAGAAGACGCTCCGCGCGGAGATCGCAGCGACGAAGACGGAAGAGTAAGACGCAGGACGCGCCTGCGCTTGTCACTTCTGCACACTCCTCGCCGAATTCGATCGGCGCAATGCTGATGCCCTCGACGCTCTGATCAGATTTCTTGGGTGAGGAATCCAAGAGTTGTCCAGGAACGTGGCCGCCCCTTGCCCCGCAAAGTGAAGCGGTCGTCACGGCACCTTCGGTGCTCGTCTCACTGGGGCGTGGCGGACCTGCCCCCGGTGTACATGCGAATCCTTCTCATGCGTACTGCAAAGAAACGCTCGGGGCCTCCGTCTTCGAGGACTTGTAGCGGTTGATTTTCGCAGTTCAATCGTCCAACCGGTCGAGATCATCGTCCGACACGTCGTCCCCGAAGAACAAATGGACGGGAGGATTCCGTAGTGCGACACCTATTCGACCAGTTGATTAACGTTCTCTATGCAGTTTCGTATCACATCAATCTGTTGCGCATCTCGGACATCGCGATCGAAGACTACATTGCTCGCAACCTGCACGGCGGCGCGAAGTACAAGCAGCCCAATCGACTCAGTACGCATGAGCTACAAATCTTCTCGCAATCAGGTGCCGACGGAATCATCGCCGAGATCTTTCGTCGCATCGGAACAACCAACAAGTTCTTCGCTGAGTTCGGCGTGGGCAACGGACTTGAGAATAACACTGCGGCACTGCTAATCGGCGGGTGGTCCGGCATGTGGATCGAAGCGTCCAAGAGAGCGAATAAGAAAATACACAGCGAGTTCTCCGGCTTTATTTCAGAGCGCAAGCTAAGAGTTCTCCCGGAGTTCATCACAAGGGAGAATCTACCGTCGCTGTTCGAACGCGGGCACGTTCCGAACGAACCTGACTTGCTGTCGATCGACGTGGACGGCAACGACTACTGGTTCTTGGAAACTGTATTGCAGCACTACTCTCCGCGAGTCGTAGTCATCGAGTACAACGCTCAGCTGGGTCCCTCGTTGCCATGGGTGATGAAATACGATGTGAGCCACACACGCGAGTCTGTCGTTTCGACAACGTACTACGGCGCGAGCTTGAAAGCCCTGGAGAGACTTGGCGCGAGTAAGGGATATAGTTTGGTAGGGTGCGATTTCATGGGATTGAACGCATTCTTCGTTCGAAGTGACTTACTGAAGAACAAGTTCTGCGGGCCGTACACATCGGAAAACCACTTCGAGCCGTTTCGCCTCTTTCTATACCGACGCAATGGTCATCCGCGCAAAGTCGGTCCTTTTGTAGTGCCGGAAATCGCCGCTCAGGCGCCGAACACTTCCCTAGCCGATGCTAATTTTCAACGAGTGGCACAAGACCACTGAACGCAAGCTGGCGGCCCCGCGAGCACGCGAGTAACGTTCGCCCAGAGAGGCCGTTAGTGGCCAGCACCGCTGGGGCGGTAAGACTGCGTCGAGTACACTGAGCCCGCAACGTCAAAACAGCCCCAGGACATCCCCGTTTCGCCGCGAGCCCGACACCTTCATGGAGAGCTCGACGTGACCGTTCCGACTCTGCCTACACCTGGCGCTGCCGACCTCGCACACCTCACGGCACTGATCCACGATAGCCGCTCGGCTGTTGTCTTCACGGGTGCGGGTATCAGCACCGAATCCGGCATCCCGGACTTTCGCGGCCCGAACGGCATCTGGAAGCAGATCAAGCCGATTCACTTTCGCGAGTTTCTGTCCTCGCCGGAGTTACGCCAGGAAGCATGGCGCCGCCGCTTCAGTAATGCGGATGGCTGGGTGGGCGCAAAGCCGAATGCCGGTCATCTTGCGGTTGCGCAGCTCGTGCAAATGAGCAAGGTAGCGAGCGTGATCACGCAGAACGTCGACAACCTGCATCAGGAATCCGGCGTGCCAGCCGAACGAGTGATCGAACTCCACGGCAATTCCACTTACGCCAAGTGCCTTGATTGCCAAGTGCGCGTTGAGCTCGTCGAGCTCGAAACGGAGTTCAAAACGACTGGCAACGTCAGCCCGTGCAAGCGATGCGGGGGCGTGATCAAAACCGCAACGATTTCGTTCGGACAGGGCATGCCGGCGCGGGAGATGCAACAGGCCGAGGAAGCGGCCATGCAATGCGATCTCATGCTCGTGCTGGGCTCGTCGTTGACGGTGTTTCCCGCTGCGGACATTCCCATTCATGCAAAGCAGAACGGCGCCGCGCTGGCGATCGTCAATGCTGAACCGACGCCGCTCGATCGTTACGCAGATCTCGTCATTCAGGCGGGGATTGGGGCGGTGATGACAGCCGTAGTCGATGCCCTCAGAACTTCAGAAAGACACTCCGAAGGCGCTCGATAAGCCAGTGGCTGAGCGTCCTCCGCCAGAAGTTCTTTCCAGGACCGTCGTGAATAACTCCCTGTAGCCTCTGGGGCCGACATCCATGTCGGCCACAATCCCGGAAAGAACTTCTGGCGGAAGACGCTCATCTAGCCATGAGGCGCTCGAATCCAAGTAAGGGCAGAACGAAACGAAGAGGAAGCACGCTGGTGATCGAGTGACTCACGGCGGAAGTCGCTTCCAGGACTGTGGCCAACATGGATGTTGGCCCCAGAGCCTACAAGGATGTATTCACGGCGGTCCTGGAAGCGACTTCCGGCGGGAGGCACTCGTTCGCCGTTACCAGTGAGCGGCGCCACACAAACACTCAACTCACCCCCAACGCCTCCAACACCTCCGCATCCGGATACCCATCCGCAATCAGCTTGCGCGAGCGCTGGAACTCACGAATCGCCTTGCGCGTGCCCGGGCCGAGCACGCCGTCGGGATTACCGGCATCGAAACCGAGCTCGGTGAGCTTCGTCTGCAAGGCGAGCACCTGATTGCGATGCAGACGCGGCGCATCCGCCGGCGGCGGATTGCGCAAGCCGGGCGCACCGGCAATGCGTTCTGCCAGCAAGCCCACGGCCAGCGCATATAACTCCGAGCGATTCCACCGCATCATCACGTGGAAGTTGTCATACACGAGAAATGCCGGCCCGCGATGGCCAGCCGGCACGAGTAGCGCGGCTTGCATGTCTTGCTTCGGCAGGGCGTGGCCGTTTGCATCCTTGATGCCCAGCTCCCGCCATTCCAGGAGCGCGCGCTTCTGATCGATACCGACCTGCTCAAACGCGAACCGCTGGGGTAACTGAACCTCACGACCCCATCGCACACCTTCCTGCCACCCCAACGACTTCAAAAAACTGGCGCCCGAAGTCAGCGCATCCGGAATGCTGCCCCAGAGATCGATGCGTCGATCGCCGTCCGCATCGATGCCATATGTCAAGTAAGTCGAGGGCATGAACTGGGGGTGACCCATGGCGCCGGCCCAGGAGCCCACCATCGTCTTCGCATCTACGTCGCCGCGATCGATGATCCGCAGCGCGTTCATCAGCTCATTCGTGAAGTAATCGCGGCGGCGCTCGTCACAGGAGAGTGTCGCGAGCGAGTTCACCACGGGAATGCTGCCGAAGTTCCTGCCAAAGTTGGTCTCGAGCCCCCAGAAGGCCAGCAGATAGTGCGGCTGCACGCCGTACTCACGCGCTGCGTGCTGCAGGACGCGACGATGCTCGCGTAGAAGCTCGCGGCCGCGCTCGATGCGCTCTGGGGTGAGGCGGCGGTTCAGATAATTCGCGAGCGTGTCAGTGAACTCGGGCTGCTTGCGGTCAGCGTCGATCACTCGTTGCTCGAATTGTGCCTGCGCCAGTGCGCTTTCGATCACCGAGGCGCCGATGCCTTCCTGGTGCGCACGCGACTGCAAACGATCCAGACATTGGGCGAAGGTGCCCTCCTCGGCCTTGGCGGCTGCGGCGAGCAGCATCAACGGAATGAAGACGAACTGGCACCGGGTATGCATGCCCGAGAAGATACTGTGAGGCATAGAGACTGCAAGCGCTCAATGCATGCGAGACAGCGATAGCCATCGAACGCACGAGACGCACTCTCACGGATGCTGCCGTGTTCATTGATAGCAGACATGCGGTGATTCTGAGTGACCTGTGCGCGGCTGTGAACCGTCTCGATAACGCGACAACCCGCTCATCCACATCCGTCAGCTCTGCTCCACTTTGCTTCTGAGCTCGAAAGAGTTCGGCATGTTTTCATCGCTCAGGTATCCACGGTGTGCGCCGTCCCCATCGAGCGACATGACAAGACGAGTTCGGTTGGATGCTGCTCGCATGCACAGAAGAAGAATCACAACGCAGAACACGAGCACTTTGTTCATGCATGAACCAATATCGATGATTTTTTTCTTCACGTCGCGAATGCCTTGTTTTTCAGTGTTTGCGCGCGCTCTTGTTTGCAACGACAGCTTCACGAAGTGCTGTCACGCTGCTTCACGCAAGAGCAACTGCGATTGCACGCCGCCCTATTTGATTGCACGTGATCTTAATCTTGCGAGCTTCTTTGTACCCAAACGGCTGACAGCTTTTTGAAAGAACTCTCGCTATGTTCACGCGCCATCGACAACAGGCAGCTTGGAATGAATGTTGCTTAGTCGATGAGCAGGTCCGATCGAAGCAAACGATAAGCTTCGACGCGATCACGTTGGGGACACAGGAGCGGCACCTGCATGACCGACGACGGCATGCTGCTGCAAAGGAGCGAACCTCATGCGCCTCGTCGCAAGAGTTCTGATATCGGGACTGGCAATCAGTGTGTTGGGTGCGGCGGATGCTCGGGCGCCAAACCTCGTGGAGTCAGCGACATCGCTGTCGGAAGCGGCGCCGACTCGGGAGCCACTGATGAGCTCGAGATTGGCAGACGTGCCAGCTGCGCGATTCGCAAACGATCCTGCGAGTGCATCGGCGCGAATGCCGGAGGACTCCTCCAAGGACGTCTGGCTACTGAGCGGCGTCTGCATCGGGCTTGTGGGCTATCAGCTGCGTCGCAAGCATCGTCTGCTGCGACCGCACCCCTTGCCGCTCAACTCGGAATCTCTGGGTTAGAGGCCGTTGCATGCAATCGCCGCTGTCCGCACTGAATC
>CBJNAT010000073.1:0-8665 GCA_966434585.1 uncultured Gammaproteobacteria bacterium
ATGATTTCCTGGCCTTGCAGATTGCCGTTCAGCTGCGCCTCGGCCACGCGCATCGAGAGATCCGAGAGCTTGAGCGTCTGGGCCTGCAGATCGGCGACCAAGCTCTCGGCCTTGATCGCGATGGGCAGGCCATCGGTCTTCGCATCCTTCGCCTTGTAGCGGGTCTCGAGCGCGAAGTCCTCGAGCGTGTGCACTCGCTTATTGAGATCCGATTGAATGTTGTCCGCAGTGATCGTGACCGGCATTCCGTCCGCTGGGTACGTCGGTCCTTTCAGCGCGAGCGCGATGTCCGCGTTCTGCAGCGAATAGCGCTGCCCGTTCGGATCTGCCGTGATCGTCGCCTTGAGCTTCGAGGCTACGTTCAGCTCGGGGCTGTGCTGGTAGTTGAAGTCAGTGGCGAGATCGAACGGATCGCCCGCGGCGATGCGGCCTGTGTCGAGATTGAACTGACTGAGCACCCGCCGCGTGCCGGTCTGGCGATTCTCCTGGACGATCGTGGCATCGACGATCTCGACACCTGACAGCGTCGGCAGTGTCATCGGACCCGTCTGCGCTTCGGGCTCCGCGGGCCTGCGACCCAAGTCGTCGTAGTTGTTTTTGCCTTGCGTATCCGTGACGAGGCGGATACGCGCACCGACCAACCGGATCTTGCCGGCCTCCACCTGCCCCCGTAGCAGCGGCCAGAAGCGCACGCTCACCTGAGCTTCCTTGACGGAGACGAACGGCTCGGTGCCGAAGCCTTTTGCTTCCCCGAGGCTCGCCGCGCCCGTGTGCAAAGAAATCCAGGGAAAGAGCGTGAGCTCGAGATCGCCCGCCAGCTCGAGATCGCGTCCGGTCTGGTTCTCGACCGCCCGCTCGATGTCGTCGCGATAGTCGTTCGGATCGACGAACATCACGATCAACACGGCGGCCACCATGATCAGTGCGATCAGGCCACCGAGGATCCAGGCGATCAGCTTGAGTATTCGCATGCGGCGCTCCGTGAACTTGCGCGGAGCGCGATTGTGCCTGGGGCTACGGGCTACGGGCTACGGCCAGAATCAGGAGTCACATTCTTCTGGCCGTAGCCCGTAGCCAGTAGCCTGTAGCCTGTAGCCTGCGGGCTGTGGCCCGCTCACCCCATCACTTCAACGCTGACTGTGTTCCGCCCCGCCGCCTTGCTCGCGTACACGCCGGCATCGCAGCGCCCCATGAGCTCATCCACGGTGCTCGTCATCGGCACCACATCGGGCCAGCCCGACACGCCGAAGCTTGCCGTGATGGGCAAGATCGTGCCGTTCGCGAGCGTCAGCGGCGTTGCCGCCACTTGAGCACGCAAGTGCTCGGCCGCCGCGTTCGCATTCATCACCGTCGTCTCCGGCAGCACCACCACAAACTCCTCGCCGCCATAACGGGCCACCCAATCGCAGGCGCGGCTACAGTGTTGCAGCATGCGCGCGAAGGCTTTCAGAACCTCGTCGCCGACGAGGTGCCCGTGCGTGTCGTTAACTCTCTTGAAGTGATCCACGTCGCACATGACGACCGACAGCGTGCGGCCATAGCGAGCTGCACGCTCGATTTCGCGCGGCAGCTGCTCCATGAGGTAGCGGCGGTTGTAGGCGCCCGTGAGCGGATCGGTGATCGACAAGCGGCGATTCTCTTCGTTGACCGCACGCAATGAACGCTCGAGGGTCACGATGCGCTGCCCCGTATGCAGACGCGCGATGAGCTCGGGCTCTATCACCGGCTTGGTCAGGTAATCGTCGGCGCCCGAGCGCAACCCCGCGACCACATGCTCCACCGCGTCGCGTGCCGTGAGGAGAATCGTATAGATGTAGCTCTCGCGCGGCGAGGACCGCACCGCGCGGCACAGCGCGATCCCGTCCATCTCGGGCATTTCCCAGTCCGTGATCATCAGATGGAAGTCGCTGGCTTCGAGCTTCGCCAGCGCCTCGCGACCGTTACCCGCCGTGTCCACTTCATAGCCTGCACGCCGCAGAATGCGCGCCATGATCAGCCGCTGTGTGGGCTCGTCATCGACGAGCAGGATGCGCCAGCGCGGCGACTCAGCGACCTCGGTGCTCGCAGGTGGTGAAATGACGGGTGCAGTCACGGTGCTCATCGCGCAGCCGCCTTCTGTTTGCCGTTCCAAGCACGCACCGCGGCTTCGAGTTCCTGACCCGGCATCGGCCGGCCAATGTAGTAACCCTGGGCACGATCGCAGCCGACACTATCCAGGAAGTCGAGCACTTCGGGCGTCTCCACGCCCTCGGCGCATGCCGTGAGCCGCAGCTTGTGCGCAAGCAGGACCATCGTCTCGACCATCGTGCGCGCATCTTCGTGCGCGAACACATCGCGCACGAAAGAGGTGTCGATCTTCAGTTCGCTGAAGGGCATCAGGTACAGCTGCTTCAACGAGGAATAGCCGGTACCGAAGTCGTCGATCGAGAGCCCAAAGTTCTTGACGCGCATGCGCGTGAGCACATCCATTGTCGTGCCTGGATCGAACATCGCCGCACTTTCGGTGACCTCGAACACCACGCGGCGAGGGTCGGCGCCGACTTCTGCGGCCAACCGCGCGACGTGATCGGGGAACGACAAATCGTTCAGCAGCTGCGGAGAAAGATTGATAGCGACCGACAGTGGCATGCCGACTTCGTCCCACGCATGACACTGCACGAGTGCGATGCGTAGCACCTGCTCGGTGAGGTTGCGGATCAGGCCGTGTTGTTCGGCGAGCGGAATGAACCGTGCGGGCGAAATAAAACCATGCGACGGATGTTTCCAACGCGCGAGCGCCTCGACACCTTCGATGATCCAGCAGTTCGGACCGACGCGCGATGCCTTGGGTTGATAGAACACCTGCAACGCGCCTCGATCGAGCGCCCCTGCGAGCTCCTGCGCGCTGACTGGCGATTCGCCGCTCATACCGCGTCGAAGCATCGCTTCGAGATCGCTCAAGAGAATCGGCTTCTGCAAAGCGCCGAGCATGTTGAGCCCCTGCGAGCGCCCCACCTGCTGCGCCGTCGCAAGCACGCGCTGGTCCATGCCGCTCGCGAGCAGCACGTGTGCCTTCGAGCCGTGATCGGCGAGATAGCGCAACAGCTCGATGCCATCGCCGCCGGGCATTTGCAGGTCGAGCACGACGACGCTCGGCTTGAAATTCGTAAACGCGTCGCGGAATGCAACGGGCTCGTTGACCGCATGGGCTTCGAAGCCCAAGGCCGTGGCAGCCTCGGTGATGAACTCACAGAGGTCGGGCTGGTCGTCGATCACCAGCAGACGATTCGCTGACTCAGGCAACGCGGGCCTCCCTATCCAGCAAACCTCGAATCCGCAGCGCGAGGTCTTCGCTCCGATATGGCTTTTGAATGACTTCGGCCGGACTCAAAGTCGAGCCGACGCCAAGCACGCTCTGTTCGGCATAACCCGTGGTGTACAGCACTTCGAGGTTCGGACGCAGCTCGCGTGCACGCTTCGCGAGCGCCGGCCCGAGCGTACCGCCTGGCATCATCACGTCGGTGAATAACAAGTCGACCCGCTCCGGTCCGCTCAGCAAACTCAGCGCCGCGTCGGCATTGGCCGCGGCCAACGCGCGATACCCGAGCTGCGACAGGCTTGCGACGACGGTCTCGCGCAAGTCGGCGTCGTCTTCCACCACCAGAATCGTTTCATTGCCACGCGGTGCGATCTTGTCGACGATCGTGTCGTCGCGGCTCGACTGCTCCTCGTCACAGCGCGGCAGCAGAATACGGACGGTCGTGCCCTTACCGACCGCACTCTCGATGGTGGCGATGCCACCCACTTGTTCCGCCAGACTATGAACCATTGCCAACCCTAGACCGCTGCCCTTCCCCGACTCCTTGGTCGTGAAGAACGGCTCGAACACACGCTTCAGCGTCTCGGGCGGTATGCCACAACCGGTGTCGGTCACCGCGATGCAGACATAATCGCCCGACTCCAGCGGCGGATGCGCCGCACAGTAAGCTGTATCGGCACGTACGTTGCTCGTCTGAACGGTGAGTTTGCCGCCTTGTGGCATGGCATCACGTGCGTTGATCGCCAAATTCAGAATCGCGTTCTCGAGCTGGCCGGGGTCGACCCGGGCGCGCCACGCATCGGGAGCGAGCTGCATACGCACCTCGATTGCGTCACCGAGCGTGCGCTGCATCAGATCGGCCAAGCCGCTGAGCTGACGCGCCGTATCGATGACGATCGGCGAATTCATTTGCCGCCGCGACATTGCGAGTAAGCGACGCGTCAAGTCCGCGCCACGCACGACGGCGCGCATCGCCGTATGTACTTTGCGTGACAGACTTGGCATTTCGGCCACGCTGCGTTCGAGCAACTGCAGATTGCCGAGCACGACACCGAGCAGATTGTTGAAGTCATGGGCGATGCCGCCCGTGAGCTGGCCAATCGCTTCCATCTTCTGCGCCTGGACGAGCCTTTGCTCGAGGCGCTTCAGCTCGCTGATGTCGAAGGTGATGCAGAAGAAGCCGAGCGCATGCCCGCTCGCATCGAGCTGCGGCAGGAAGTGTGTCTGGCCGACCCGCATTCGGCCGTCGCACAAGTTCGTGCCCGTGCGCGTGCGCGACTCGCCGCGCAGCGCGGCGTCGATATCGTCCATGCACTCGACGTACTCATCAGCGCTCATCAGCTCTTTCAGATGGCGGCCGATCACGCGCTCTCGCGGCTTGCGGCTCCACTGCAGCGCTGCAGCGTTTGCATACGTCAGCACGAGATCTGCGTTGATGTACGTCACCAACACCGGAATGGCATCGAGTGTCAGCTCGTAGAAATCGCGCGTCTCACGCACCTGACGCTCGGCCGCGATGCGGTCGGTGACGTCCTGGAAAGTCCCGCGCAGACGCACGACCTTGTTGTCGCGCCGCTCGCCTTTAACGATCACGCGCATCCACAGCTCGCGCCCGTCCGCCACCCGCACTCGAGCTTCGGCGTGGGCGAGCTCGCCTGTCTGCTTCGCTTTGTGGACGGCCTGCACGATGCGCTCGCGATCGTCCGGGTGGAAGAGCTTCATCATGTCGTCCGCGCTCATACCCTGGCGCAGCGGTAGTTCCTGGGCGGTGAAGCCCATGTCGGTCCAGGTGAGCTTGGCCGTGTCGATGTCGTACTCCCAGCCGCCGACGCGTGCGGTGCGCTGCATGTCACGCACCAACGTGTCGAGACGCACGCGTTCCGTCACGTCGCTGAACGTGAGCACGGTGCCGGACGCACCGCTGCCGGCGGTCGCACGAATCGGCACCACGCGGTATTCGATGGGACGGCGCTGCCCATCCTTGCGTCGCAGAATGGCCCCTACTTCGCGTGCGATGTCGGTCAGAAAGCGCACGCGCTGAGGGCGACTCGTGCCGTCATTCGCCTCGCGCGCATTGATGAGCACGCGATAGTCCATGCCGAGCAGCTCGCCGACGTCGTAACCGAGCATGTGCGCCGCCGATGGGTTGGCATAGCGCACGGCGCCGGCTGCATCCAGCTCGAGAACACCCTCACCGGAGGCTTCGACGAGCGCCTGGTTACGACGTGCATCGGCAAGCAGCTCCGACTGGCGACGCTCTAGGCGACTCCTCATCTCGCGCGAGTAAACGAAGCTGCCGACACCGATCACGACTGCGATGACGATGCCGATGGCAAGCCCAAGCGATCCGGGGGGCGTCAGCAGCCCCTGCAGCAGTGTCATGGCTGTCGATCGAGTCCTTTCTTAGGCTTTCTGTCCGGGTTCGCGTCCCGCGTACCAATTCACGGCGTATTGCATCAGCTGCGCCGATGTGCGCAACGACAGCTTGCGCTTGATGCGCTGGCGGTGCGACTCCACCGTCTTCACGCTTAAGTTGAGCGCTTCAGCCGTCTGCCGCGTGGAGAGGCCCTTGCCGATCATGTGCAGGACCTGCAGCTCGCGGTTGGTCAGGCTGTCGATCGGATTGGCAGAGATATACGCGCCACCGGAGGCGAACTTCTCGATCATGCTGTTGCCGACGGCTTCGGACACGTAGATGCCGCCTTCGAGCACACGACGCAACGCGATCAAAAACTGATCGGACGCGGCCTGCTTCATGATGTAGCCGTTCGCGCCAGCGGACAGCATGCGCTCGGCGTAGATTGCCTCATCGTGCATCGACAGCACGAGCAACGGCAGCGACGGATAGTGCGCGCGAGCATCCTTCACCAGCTCGAGACCATCGCCTTGCTTGAGCGACACATCGACGATCACCGCGTCGGGTTCTAGCTCGCGAATGAGTGACTTTGCTTCGCGTGCGGTCTCGGCCTCGCCGCACACTTCGAGATCGGACTCGGCCTCGATCAGCCGGCGCAACCCCTGTCGCACGATCGGATGATCGTCGACGATGAGCACGCGACGCTTGCGATCGCGCGCACCCGTGACCACCGGCTTCGCAACCGGCTTGAACAACGATGAAGAACCCATGCTCATAACGCCTCTCTCTCTCCTGTGCTCATCGAGTGCTGTAGCAGAACCCAATGACTGATGTGGTCCGTCCGGGGTCAACCGGACATGCTGCCCGGACATCACGCGCCCGAGCTTCCTCCCGATGGGCTCGCGCGTTTGCGTCGCGCAGGCTTTGCAGGATGGTTCGCAGTCGGTTGCGAGGCCAATTCGAGGGGACACTCGCACACGACACGTGTGCCGTGCGGCTCCGCCGCCTCGAATCGCACTTCGCCACCGGCCATACGCGCTCGGTAGCGCATGATCTTCAGGCCCATGCCCGGCGCTTCCAATGCCTGCGCCGGCAATCCACTGCCGTCATCAGCAATCACCAAGCGCACCTTGCCACGCGTGATGCTCAAGTGCAGTCGTATGATCCGCGCCCCGCCGTGCCGAACCGCATTACGGATGGCTTCCTGCGCAATGCGATAGAGATGGTTGGCGAGCTCGGGGCCGAGCGGTTTTGCCCTCTGCGTGCGGTGCGCAAAGGTCACTTGCACCCCGTACAGCTCGCGAGCGTGCATCGCCAGGGCGTCGAGCGCGTCTTTGAGACCGCCGCGCTCGAGATTGACGGGGGACAAACCGCGCGCCAGCGCACGCGTGCTCTCGACGGCGTTGCTGACCAGCTTGGTAATCCCTTCGATCTCGGGCAGCAACGCGGGGTACTCGCTCTGCAGCCGACCCGCGACGCCCCTCAGCATCAAAGCGATACCGGTTAGTTCCTGACCGAGACCGTCGTGCAAGTCATTGCCGATGCGGTACTGCTCCCGATTCACGGCCTGCAAGATCGCCCGCTCGAGCTGCTTGCGCTCGCTCACGTCCTGAAGGACCACTAAGTTCTGGTGTCGGCCGGCGATCTCGAACCTTGAGAGAATTCCCGCTACGGCGAATACGGATCCATCCCTACGGCGGGCGTCGAATTCCAGGTGCAAGGACGCAGTTTTTTCCTGACCGGCATCGGGTCTCCAGCGCTTCAACTCGGCCAGCGGACGCATCGAGAGCGACGCGAAATTCCGGCCGATCAACTCGCCGCGGCGATGGCCGAACATGGCATCGAACGCCGGATTCGTGATTTCGACGATGTACTCGTCGTTCACCATGGCGACGCCTTCCAGCATCGATTCGATCATGCGGGCCTGCATGGCGATCGCGCGCTCGGCCCGCATCTGCTCAGTCGTGTCGCTGCTGCTCAACGTGAAGGCGTGCAGCTCGCCTTCGCGCCACAAGGGCGCCAGACGCACGTCAAAGTGGCGAGATTCGCCTCCGTCGCTCGACACCTGCATCGAGAAACGATCGATGTTGCGGCTCGTTGCCACGCGGTCGAAGGCGGGTGCGAGCACTTCGTAGGTCGCCGGTCGCACCAGCTCGCGCAACAATCGGCCGACCGCGCGCTCCGGCGCCAGGCCGTTGATGGCACGATTTACATAGAGCACGCGCTGCTCGCGATCGAGCACGAAGACATGCTCGGCAGACAAGGTGCCGATCTGCCGCAAGAGGAAATTCGTCCGCCTGAGCTCGAGCTCGAGGCGGCGCTGCTCGGCGAGACTCACCGCACTGACACCAAGGCCGACGACATTACCGGCACCCGCACGCACAGGGCTGTAGCGCAGGCGCAAGGCAGCGCCATCGGGCAGCTGCAAATCGGTGCTTGCGAGCTGCCCCTGGCGCGCACGGAGCATCGCGCGCTCGTGCTCGATGCTCATCGGCAGGATTTGGCTCCAGCGTGTGCCGGGCGGCACGCTCTCCGCAAACAACCCTCCGAACGCCTCGCTGGTCCAGCGGATGACCCCCGCATGATCGAGCAACGCGATGCCGAGCTCCAAAGAAGCGATGAACTGCTCGAGGGAGGCAACCTCCTCCGAGTTCGCGAGCAACGTGGCCAGGGCCCGGTGCAACGACGCGCCGCTGGGGCGCGTTTCCCGCGTCGTCGTCGACTCACCTGCCTCGCTACGGCCGTCCACTCATCACCCTGGAGTAGGCATGGGATCGCAGTCCGACCGGCCGCGCAGCGATCACTCGCCACACGCGTGGGTTGACGGACAGGGCACGCCTTTTTGCTACAGGAATCTTGGGTGAGTACCCGGGCAGGCAATATCAGCCTATCCCTTAATGCAGCGGGCGGCGGGGAAGGATCGAGACATGAGGCGGGATGTCGGGGAAGGACCGACAGGCGTGAGGCGTGAGGCGTGAGGCGTGAGGCGTGAGGCGTGAGGCGTGAGGCGT
>CBJNAT010000074.1:0-8575 GCA_966434585.1 uncultured Gammaproteobacteria bacterium
TGCTGGCAGCGCGCGAAGCGCTCGCGTCTGGTGACGCGGTCGCCGCGATCGTTCGCGCCACCGGCCGCGTGGTTCGCCCCTGCGTGGCGAGCGAGGTGCGCCTGCGCCAGGCGCTCGAGGGCCCGTACGCGATCCGCCTGCGCAGCCGCGAGCAGGTGTCGTCGCGGTTGCCGGCGGTGCCGGACGTGGCGGTGGTGGCGGCGCCTCGTTTGCAGGCGCAAGCTCCGCGAACTCGACGGGCACGAGTGCGGGCTCGCGCGCATCGCGGCGATCCGGCAGCAGACGCAGCTGATACAGGACGCGTGACACGTCCGCCTGTTTCACGGTCTTCGGCAACACGCCCACGGCGCCCAGCGCGCGCGCCTGGCTCACGTAGAGCTCGCCTTCCTGCGAGGTGTACATGATGACGGGAATCATGGCCGTCGCTGGATTGCTCTTGATGGCCTGCACGGCCTGAAAGCCATCCATGCCGGGCATGAGATGGTCCATGAAGATGACGTCGGGGTGGTCGCTCTCGAGGAAGGTCAACGCCTGTTCGGCCGACTCGCTGGTGTCGACCTTCAAGCCGTAGCCTTCGAGCATGCGGCTTAAGATCACTCGCGCAGAGCGGGAGTCATCGACGATCAGAGCGCGCTTGGGCATGTGGACTTCGTGAGATTTTGCTGGCACTTCGTGGAGTGCTCGACCCGTGCGCCTTTCTACCGCGATTGGGGGCGCGAGAGAAGCGGTTGGAGTGTCCTTGCGAGCTCGCGATCAAAGCGGTTTCTTGAAGCGGAACAGAAACTGATCCGTCCTGTGCCGAATGGCGGGCTCGAAAACCAGTCGAGTGAGATCGTCGTCCGCATGCGAAAACGCATTGCTCTGCGCGTCGAACACGAAGCCTGCGGCAGCGAAGTCATCGCGCACGCGTTGTGGATCGATGCGATGCAGCTTGTCTGCCGTGACTTGCGGCTCGCTGCCTGCAGCCGCGCGGTGATCGAGCACGACCACCACACCACCCGGTTTCAGCGCCGCGTGCAGCTTGCGCAATAGCAACGCGGGATCGGTGTGCTCCCAGCCTCCTTCCGCAGGTCGCCAGTACAGATCGTGATAGGCAAGCACGAACAAAGCCGCGTCGAGCGCGTCGTCGGGGAGTGACAGGTCCGTTACTTCTGCCGTCATGATCTGGACGTTCGAGAGGCGTCCGTTGCCGAAGCGTTCCGCGGGCTTCTTGCTTGCGAACTTGGCGTAAGGTGGGTTGTTGTACGCAATCACTTTGCCGCTCGGGCCGACGACACGCGCCAGCAGTTCGGAGTAATAGCCGCCCGCGGCGAATACATCGATGACTTGCATGCGCGGCCGCGCCTGTAGGAAGTCGAGCACCGTCGCAGGTTGGCGCCAAGCGTCTTCTGCCCGATCCGAAGCGGGACGCTCAGGCGAAGCAATCGCCTGCGCGATGGCGGCATGATCCGTGGCCGTAGGAGCGGATCCCGTGGACTGCGCAGGTGAGGGCGACACGGCGGGTTCCGGTGCCGCACAGGCGGCGAGCCACGCAGCAACCAATGTGCTGAAGATCCTCTGCGTCATCGTGTTCCCCCAAGCGCCCATAAAACGTGCCGTCGCCATGGTTGAGAAAACCGCACGCACCCCGCACAGTCCGATAGTCACATCGCCTGCCGCATTGTCATCCGTTGCGAATGAGCCGAACGCGAACGTGCATCGTCCTCTTGCTTGCAATGGTGGGCGCCGGCGTCGTCTTCGCGATCGATGATGCCACAGTGCGCATCGCACGCGTCGAGGGCGCCGGCTTTCAGGCGAACGATGTCGCTGCGGACCTGCAAATCACCGCGGCGGGTCTCGCCCTGCGCGCGACTCTCAAGGAAGTGCTCGTCGGTGGGAGCGAGCAAAAACTGCGGAACGTGCAAGTCGAGTGTGGCGCGTTTGAGTTGACGGACGAACGACTCGCCTGTGCGCAGGCGCTCGTGACCGCTGATCTACCGATGCTCGGCAGACAGCGACTGCGCGCTGCCCTCGACTACGGTCGTGCCGACGGTAGCTTGCGAGTGGATGTGCAAGGTGTGCGCATCGGTGCGGGACACGTCAATGTGCGTCTCGCGCTCGCGGGCAAACGATGGAATGCAAAGGCCGACTTGCAAAACGTCGCCCTGCAACCGCTCGTCGAGATGGCGCGCGCCTTCGACTCGACGTTGCCAGCGATCACCGCATCGGGCGCCGCGTCGCTGGCCGTGGAAGCGGCCGGTGAGAGCGCGGCAGCGTTCACGGTGTCGCAATTGACACTGCGCGGCGAGCTGAAGGAGCTCACGTACAACAACGAGAGCGGCTCGCTAGCGACGGATAAGTTGCAGCTGGGTGTGGCTGCGGAGCTGCTGCGGCGTCGCGAAGACTGGCGCTTCGAGACCCGCTTTAGCTCCACAGCGGGGCAGGCTTATTTCGAGCCTGTATTCCTGGATTTCGGCGTACATGCCATGGCAGCTGCTGTGAAAGGCACCTGGCGCCACTCAGGCGCACTTTCGCTGGAGCAATTCCACATCGATCACAGCGAGGTGCTGCAGGCAGCCGGTGCTGGTGAGCTGATGCTCGCGGCCGACCAGCCTGTGCGCGAGCTGCAGTTGGAGTTACAGCGCCTGCAGTTTCCTGGCGCATACGCCAGCTATCTGCAGCCATATCTGGTGAACACCGCCTTCAAGTCGCTGACCAGCTCAGGTGCGCTGCGCGGCACGCTGGCTGTGAGCGAGGGGCTGCCTCAAGCGCTGGATCTGCAGTTCGACTCGCTCTCCTTCGATGACGGTACGCAAACGTTCGCGCTGCGCAAACTGACAGGTGAGCTGCATTGGCGCAGCGAGGAAGATCTTTCGCCCCAGACGCACCCATCGCAGCTGCGGTTCGACTCAGGCGTGCTGCTCGGGTTGATCTTGGGTGAGAGCGACTTTCGGTTTGCTGCCAGTGGGCACAACGTGCGCTTGTTGCAGACCGCGCGAGTTCCCGTGTTCGACGGCGCTATCGAGCTCGAGAGCTTTCGAGTCCGCAATCTCGCGACGCGGCAAGTCGCCTTCCTCGTCGATGCTACGATCCAACCAATCAGCGTGGCCCAGCTCTGTCGCGCATTCGGCTGGCCCGAGTTCGGCGGCCAGATCGGCGGCGTGATCTCGAAGCTGCGCATGCGCGAGGGTGTGGTCACGCTCGGCACCACACTCGAAGCGAAGGTATTCGATGGCTCGGTACGCTTGAGCGATCTGCGCTTGGAGGATGCGTTAGGGCAATGGCCGCGCTTCTTCGCGAACATCGGGCTGGAGAACCTCGATTTGAACCTCGTGACGCAGGCTTTCTCCTTCGGTCGCATCACGGGGCGATTGTCGGGCGCAATCCGCGACCTGCGCCTGTTCAATTGGACGCCGGTCGCTTTCGATGCGTCCCTGTACACACCGCAGGGCGACCGCTCGCGACATCGCATCAGTCAGCGGGCCGTCGCGAACATCGGCAACCTCGGTGGGGGCGGTGCGAGCGTCACTGCCGCATTGTCGAGTGGGTTCCTCAAGTTTTTCGAGGAGTTCAATTACGATCGGCTCGGCCTGTCGTGTCGTTTGCAGAACGAGGTCTGCTACATGAACGGGGTGGCGCCCGCTCAGGATGATGCCTACTACCTGGTGAAGGGCAAGGGTTTGCCGCGCATCGACGTGATCGCGAGCGCGCGCCGTGTGGATTGGCCTCGCCTGGTGGCGCAACTCAAAGCGGCGACGCAGTCGAGCGGCCCGAGCGTGCGGTGATGACCGCGCAGCGATTGCGCGCAGGACTCTGTTTAGTGTTCATTCCGCATTCACGCCTTCACTCCACACTCGAAGCTGAAGCGATCAGTCCATTCGCCTAACGAGGAGTCTTCGATGCTGCGCTACTTGCCGTTGAAACTGGCCGCCGTGTGCGTCCTCTTGTCAGCCTGCGTGACCATCAACGTGTACTTCCCGGCAGCGGCTGCGGAGAAAGCCGCGGATCGCATCATCGAAGATGTCTGGGGTCAGTCGGCGCAGCCAGCGCCGCAAAACACTGAGAAGCAGTCTGGGGAAAAGAGCAGCTCGATCATTCCGCCGGCGCGCCATGTCTTGCTCGCTGCGACCGCGGGCGCGCTGAACCTGCTGATCGCGCCCGCGCATGCGCAAGCGGACCTCAATATTTCGACCCCGGCAGTACGCCAGCTCACTCAGTCCATGGAGGCACGGCATGGCCAACTGAAGAAGTACTACGACTCCGGCGCGGTCGGTCTGACCGCCAATGGCCTGATCGATTTGCGCGATCTCAACGCGGTGCCGTTGCCCGAGCGCAATGCCGTACGGCAGCTGGTCAGCGCCGAGAATGCGGATCGGTCCAATCTGTATCGGGAGATCGCCGCGGCGAATGGTCATCCGGAGTGGGAGGGAGATATCCGCTCGACATTCGCGCAGCGCTGGATCGAGCGAGCTTCGTCTGGCTGGTACCACCAGGATTCATCCGGCGCGTGGAAGCGGAAGTGACAAGCTAGGTCATCCCCGCGGCGGCGAGCGATCGACTCGTTCTCGAATGAACCCCAAAAAAAAGCCCCGCTGAGCGGGGCTTCCGTTTTTTTGCGGCTGGTTTTTCTTGCTTTTCGATTACCGTTCTCGGTGTCGTTGTGTCCGGTAGCCGCGTCTTAAGACCTAATGCAAGTCACCCTTCTGTCGCATCCCTTGTGTCTCTCGTTCCTCAGGCCAGCATTTCTGCTGCTTCCCACCTGCGGTAGCCAACCGCTTCTCTGCTCGAGCTGTCACGAGCGCAGCGCCCCTCGCAGCGCGAGTGATGCGAAGGGAGCAATGTGCCTTGGGTTGCGTCTTTTACGCGGAAACAGCGCGTTGCGCTAGAGGTTAATCGCAGTTCTGCGGTATCGAGCGTTGGGGCTGTAAAGAGAGCCGACATATCAGTTGCGCGGCAGCTGCACTTGCATCACGACACCGCGACCGTCCCCACGATTGGCCGCGTGACACTTGCCATCGTGAAAACGCGCAATGAGTCGCACGATGAATAGACCCAATCCCAAATGCGGCTTGTCGCTGCCGGAGGTTCGGCTGCTTACGAGCGATTCGAACAACTGCTCGCTGTAACCGGCGGGTAGCGAGGGCCCCTCGTTGTCTACGCTCAACACATAAAAGGCGCCGCTCGTTGCAAGTGATACTGCGATCGTGCCGTTCGCTGGGGTGAAGTCGGCCGCATTGTCCATTAGCTTGTCGAGCAGTTGCGCAATCAGCTCGGGCGCACCCGTGAATGGACATGGATCTGCAGGCGTGTGCACGGTCACGCGATGCGTGGCGAAGCTATGTCGATACGCCTGCCCGATCGAGCGAACCACTTCCGCCAGATCGAAGGACACGCGCTCGGCATGCTCGATCGCCTGCTCCACGCGCGTGGCTTCGGAGAGCGCAGTCAACAAGCCGTGCAGCCGAGCAGTGCCCTGCCGTGCGCGATCGAGATACGTGCGCGCATCGCCGTCAAGCTTGCTCTCCACGGCCAAATTGTCGAGCGATGAGCTCACGATGGTCAGTGGCGTGCGCAGTTCGTGCGAGAGCTTCGAGCCGAGCGTCTGTAGATACGTCGTGTATTCCTGCGTGCGGGAGAGCAGCAGTTTGAAGTTGCGCGCGAGGGCGCCGATCTCATCGCGCGCCTGAGTGCCTGGGATGTTCGTGTCGATGCGCCCTTCCGGACCGACCGCAGTTACCGTGGCGCGGCTCAAGCGACGAATTCGCTGCGAGAGCCGCGCCGCGAAGAGCAGGGTAACGCCCACCGCCAGCAGCGTTGCGAGCAGTGTGAAATTGAGCAAGCGGTTGAGAGCACGATCGCGCAGCTCGATGAGTTGCTCGCCCGGCTGCTCGATGAGTACGGCGCCGAGCAGCTCGCCATGGCTGCGCAACGGCACCGCCGCCCGCACGAGCGAGGGTTCGCCCGCACCCGCATCGAACCAGATGGCCGCGGCTTTACCCGCGCGTGCTGAATCGAGCGGCGCGCCCCACATGCCATAGGGCAAGCCGTATGGCAGCGGCGGCTTCGCTTCACGCGCAAGAAGCGGGTGATACACGGAGCGCAAGAAACCATCTTCATTGGCGCGCATGCCGTAAGTCGGCTCGCTCGGCACATCGGTCACGGCGCCCGCGCGTGCGAGCAGCCAACCTTGCTTGTCGATGATCGATACGCGTGTGCCTTGTGGCACGTAGTCGCCGATGCGCTGTCGTAATGCGGTGGAGCCTGTGTGCAGGTACGCAAGCGGCATCGGGCTCGGCGCGCGTCCGTTCGAGTTCACCGCGAATGCGGCGAGCTGCGAGCCGAACATCGCAAGTGGGGCTTGCAGTTCGATCGCGTATGCACGTGGCGCTGCGCGCCACACTCCTTGGACAGCATCGACACGGTTGGGGAAAGGCGTCCACGGATTGCCGGTATCGCAAGGTCGGACGATGAGCGGACCGGGTGCTTGCGCGCTCAACGACCACGCATACTCACGTCCATAGTCGTCGCGCATCAACAGGACCACACGATCGAAGTTCGTTCCGGGCAATTGGTCGAGGCCGCGTGGCTGTTCGTAGCGAACGCTCTCATCGTGCACGGCGATATAGAGCTGCATCGCTCGCCCATGCACGCCGAGGCGCAGCGTCGAATGCAGGCCCGGGACTGCTCGGCCGGGCTCTGGCCATTCATCAGGAAAGCCATCGATCAGCGGCTGCGTGTCGAGCAAAGGCGCGAAGAGATCGCCACGCTGAGCGTCGAAACGTTCGCGCAACTCAGGAATGCGATAGAGCAGCTCCGGTTCTGAGGCGACGACTTTGGCGAGTACCTCGGCAGTCGTCAGCAGCGCTTCCTCTTGCCCGCGGCGCAAAGCAGTTTCCATCTGCTGCGCATACCGACATCCGGCCCATGGCAGCATCAGAGCGAGCAGGCTCAACAGCAGCAGCTTGGCACGCAGCGACATGGCGCGAGGGCAGGTCGATCAGCGTTCGTTCCAGCGATAGCCCATGCCGTACATGGTTTCGATGCGATCGAACTGAACATCGATCGCCTGGAACTTGCGCCGGATTCGCTTGATGTGCGAGGTGATCGTGTTGTCGTCGAGTACGACATTCGCAGCATCCATGAGCTGCTGGCGATTCTTCACGTGGCCGGGGTTCTTCGCGAGTGCGTGGACGATCCAGAACTCGGTGAGGGTGAGACCGAGCGCGTGGTCTTGCCAGGTGGCGTGCAGGCGCGCGCCATCGATCATGAGATCGCCGCGATTGATCACCTGCTCGCGGCTCTGCGGCTGCGTGAGCGCATCGATGCGGCGAAATAGCGCGCTCACGCGGGCGAGCAAGTGCGTGAGGCTCAGGTCCTTGGTGAGGTAATCGTCGGCACCGAGACGCAGGCCCGATACGGCATCGAGCTCGCTGTCGCGTGCGGTGAGAAAGATGATCGGCAGTTCGGCGGACATCGACCGCAACTCGCGGCAGAGGTCAAAACCGCCCTCGGGTTCGTCTTTGAGACCAACGTCGATGACGGCGAGATCGGGTAAACGGGCCCGGAACCCCTCGAGTGCTTCCGGGCGCGAACCATAGGTGCGCACTGCATAGCCGCTGCGTTGAAACGCGGCCGCATAGTTGTCCCGAATGGCGGGTTCGTCTTCGACGATGGCGATGAGTTTCTTCATGGGCAGGCAGTGTAATGCCGACGTTCAGTCCGCGGAGCGCCCGCCACGATTCATCACAATTCGCCCTGTGTTCGTCCGCTGCGCGCCCGCGCCAAGCGCGGTTGGAACGCTGCAATTGCCTTGCACGTTGAAAGGAGCGAACCCCATGAGCGAACGTAACAACACATCGGTTGCTAGCGCCCTGCGGCAGCGCCGCGACTGGCTGCTGTCGGCATGCGCGGCATTCACCCTAGGGTTCAGCTGGTACTTCGCCGCGGCGCTCGATACCTACGACGACGCAAGGCATGCACCGCAGCGTCACGCCAATTCGGAATTCGAAGCTGCCTTCATGGCAGCGAATCAGGTGCGTGAGTCCGAGTGCAAAGCCGAGCCTTGCTTGAAGCGCTTGGCGGAAGACACCGCGCTCCACGCCCACCTCTGAATGTCAGCTGCGACCCCGGTCAGCTCGAACGGGTTGATGCGGGCCTGCGAGTGTTCGTGTTTGCGGACATGGTGCTGCTCCTTTGTGCGGCGGATCATAGCAGTCGGGGTTACGTAACCCCTTCATATGCCGTTCACGCGAGCGGGCAAGACTAGCTCGTGCGACAACTGGCAACTTGGCGCGTCCGTGCGAGTCGCCCCATCATGCGGCGAACCCGGATCCTGGCAGTTCAGAAGGAGAGGTCATGTTTCGAACGAGTAGAAGAATCCTTGCTTGCACCCTTGCGACGCTGGTCTTTGCAACCGGCTGTCAAACGGTGAATCCATACACAGGTGAGCAGCAGACGTCGAAAGCCACCAAGGGTGCAGCCATCGGCGCGGGCGTAGGCGCTGTTGCGGGTCTGCTCACCAAGGGCGACAAACTGGAGAACGCGCTCATCGGCGCAGGCGTCGGTGCGATGGCGGGCGGCGGTGTCGGGTATTACA
>CBJNAT010000075.1:0-8567 GCA_966434585.1 uncultured Gammaproteobacteria bacterium
AGGCATGGCGATGATCGACCACCCTATGCTGCCCCTCCTGCCACATCCAAGCGGTCATCAGCCGTACGTTCTGCTCTCCGACGACAGCGAAAGCGAGGCCGAGCTCGCACAGCTGGCCTTTTCAAGGAGCGGCGTGGTTCGCGAGCTCGTGTGGGCACACGACGGTGAAACCGCTCTCGCCTGTTTGACGCGCCGACCGCTCCATTTGCCCCAATTCGTATTGATGGACCTGCACATGCCCAAGCTCGATGGTTTGGCGCTGCTTGCGCGCATACGTGCTTGTGAACCGTTGCGCACGCTCCCGGTCATCGTCATGTCTGCAAGCACCCAACCCGCGGACGTGCAACGCAGTCTTCAGGCGGGCGCGAACAGCTATGTGTGTAAGCCCGTGGACTTCAGACAGTTCACAGATCAATTGGGCTTACTGGCGCGCTACTGGATCGAGGTGCACCGAAGCCTCGCGCCTTGACATAGCCGAGCTGCGCGAGAGATGGGCCGGTGCAGCCCAAAATGTGCGCCACCGCTCATTTGGGCGGGAAAACATAGCACCGCAACCCCCCTTGCAGGATCTGCGTCGGCATACTGCCGGCAAGAGCCACTCGCACCCCGTGGCCGGCAAATGAGCATGTTCGTATGAGTCATCTCCTCATCGCTTACGAGCGCGAGTCCGAACTGGCACTCGTCGAGAAGCTGCTGGTCGCTCGCGGTCACACCGTGGTACGCGCGACGAACGGCCTGGAAGCCCTCGACATTGCGCGCCGTGAGCCACCGGATCTCGTGATGAGCGATGTCATGCTGCCGCGCATGGATGGCGTTGCGCTCTGTCGTAAATGGAAGCAAGACGAGCGTCTGCAATCCGTGCCGTTCGTCTTTCACACGTTGCGTTACAACGATCCCAAGTACGAGCGTTTCGCTAGCGAGCTGGGCGCTGAGTTGTTCCTGCCGCGCACGGTTCGTCAAGAAACGGTGCAGCAAGCGATCGACGATCTGCTTGCGAACGCACCAGCGAAGATTCCTGCCGAGAGCAGTGCCCCAGCTCCGGACGTGGCCATGATGACGCGCTCGCAGGCGTTGGTGCGCGAGCAGCAGCTGCGGACGCAGCTCGCCGAACTGGAGGCAACCGCAAAGCGACATGCTGCCGGCGAGGCGCAGTTTCGTGGGCTCTTCGAAGACAATCCAGCGCCGCTGCTCATCATCGATCAGGCGAGCAACGGCTTCATCGCAGTCAACACTGCGGCGCTCGAGTTCTACGGCTACACGCGATCGGAGTTCCTGCAGCTCTCACGAAGTGCGCTCACCGCGGCACAAACGCGCGAAACCGATGGCGAGGTGCTTTGGCACGTCCGTAAGGACGGCCGCCGCCTGCCCGTGAGCCTCACTGCAACGGAGATTCAATTCGCCGGACGCGCAGCCGAGCTCACGTGTGTACAGGACATCGGGTCAACTTGGCAGCAACTGCACAATTTGACGGCGCAGCTGAAATTACAGCGCAATCTACTCGATGCGATACCCAGCGGCTGGTGCCTCATCGATCGCGAGGGCCACGTGCTCGAAGCGAACGAAGTGTACTGCCGCATGTCCGGCTACGAGCGCGATGAGCTGCTACGCAAGAAGTTGCAGGAGTTGCAGGTCGATGCGAACAGCGCACAAGCGGACTACGAGGCGCAGCATCGTCGTAAGGATGGTTCCGTGTATCCGGTGGACGTGCGCTCGACCGCGTTGCGCGACGCGGCAGGCATGGAAACCGGTGCGCGCATTCTGCTGATTCAAGAGCCTTCAGCGCGCGCACTGGCAGCGCTGACCGCACAGCACCGTGCGCAGCGCGAAGCGGCGCAGTACGCACAGCTTAGTGTCCTGATGCTGGAAGAGCACGAGATCTACGGGCGCGGTTCGGCGCAACGCGTCGCTCAGCTCGCTGTCGAGCTCGCGCGCGAGATCGGACTGAGTCCCGCGCAGTGCGAACGCGTGCGACTAGCCGGACTGTTACACGACATTGGCTTGATGTCGGTTCCCGCCGTACTGCTCAACAAGCCCTCTCAGTTCACAGAGGCTGAGCTGCTGCTCGTTCGCACACATGCTGAAGCCGGTGCGAAGCTCTTGGCGCGCCTGCCTGATCCGCGCATCGCAGAGATCGTCCATCAACATCACGAGCGCATGAACGGCAGTGGCTACCCACGCGGACTCAGCGGCGAGGCGATCGCGATCGAAGCGCGTGTGCTCGCAGTGGCGGACGTGGTGGAAGCGATGTGCTCGCCGCGAGCGCACCGCCCTGCTCTCGGCGCGCAAGTGGCACTTGCCGAGATCGAAAGCAACGCAGGCATACTTTTCGATGCCAAAGTCGTCGCTGCGTGTCTGCGGCTGCTGCGCGAGCAGCACTTCGCGTTTGCCGCCTGAAAGAGAGAGCTGTGCGGTTGCGCTAACCAACGCCCGATGGGCAGTGAAAGCCTGCAAGCTCACCTCTGTTCGACCCTGAATTGACATCCCAGGCGTCATCCCGTGCCTCAGCTCTTTTCTCGCCAACGGACACCCTTGCATGACGGCACTGCCCGATAGGTCACGACGCAGACCAACGGCACACTGCCTACCGTCGCACAAGGGCATACCCGTCGAGAGACGGTGACGCAAAGCCTCCGGTCCTTCCCTCGCTCAATGCGAGACGGATAGCGGGGTTGCCGGTGGCAGTTATGCCATCGTGAAGCCGAAGATCGAGCGCAGCTTCGATCGCCTCCAGCTTCCCTTGACGACAACAGCTCCGCGTTTTCAGCGGTGGTCAGAGGAAGTTCGTGTCACGGCGCACACCCGCCGTCGACACTGGAGTGTTCGAACCATGCGACGTCAAGCTAGCTTCTGCACGCGCGCTGCGATCATCAGCGTCGTGTCTGGGATTTATCTCAATGTACTGCCGACTGCGGTCTTTGCCAGCGGCAAGGCACCCCAAATCGCAACGCCGCCCTCATTGAAGGCGACTGTTGGCACAGCTTTCTCGTACATGCCTGATATCAACGATCCAGAGCGCGATCGACTCAAGGTTGCCCTGATCAACGGCCCGGGTTGGCTCAAGATCGACCGTGCCACAGGCCGAATCTTCGGCACACCCAGCTCGGCCGCGAAGTACTCTTCTCTCGTATACACGGCGAACGACGGCACGAAGACTGCCCGCAGCAGATCCTTCACACTAGTCGTAGAGAAGAATGCCGCTCCGAGAATCAGTGGGACACCGCAACCGACGGGCACGGTCAACAGCTATTACCAGTTCAAGCCCGTTGCCAAGGACGCGAACGGCGACACCTTGAAGTTCAGCATCGACAACAAGCCTGCGTGGGCGAAGTTCAGCTCAGCGACGGGTCGCCTGCATGGCACGCCGACGGCTGCGGGATCGTTCGACAACATCAGGATCAAAGTCAGCGACGGCCGTTCTTCGTCAGCTCTGCCAGCGTTCAAGGTAACGATAAAGGGCGGGAGCCAGGCGCCGGTGATCAGCGGCACGCCGCCAACCTCCGTGGTGGCGGGAAGCAACTATGCATTCACGCCGGCAGTTTCCAATCCGAACGGCGCGACAGTTTCGTTCAACATTTCCAACAAGCCGAAGTGGGCCAGCTTCAATACGCTTACCGGAAAGCTCACGGGTACGCCAACGCTCGATCACCTTGGCAGCTACACGAACATCACCGTATCGGTGACGAGCGGCAACAAGTCAGCTTCTCTCGCGCCCTTCTCGGTTACCGTTAATCGGCCTGCTGACGAGCCGGGATCGAGCGGTGCTGCCACGCTAAGCTGGACTCCACCGACGCAGAACACGGACGGAACTGTACTCAAGAATTTGGCGGGATATCGCGTCTACTACGGCACGAAGGCAACTGCACTGACTCAAGTCATCGACGTGCCGAATGCAAGCATGTCCATCTATATGGTCGAGAACTTGGCGGCGGGAACGTACTTCTTCGCTGTGAAGGCGTACAACACGCAGAGCGTCGAGAGCGGGCTCTCGAACGTGGTGAGTAAAACCGTCAAGTGATGATCGGCTCTGCGGTCCCTCACGGGTTTGCCAAGGCACTCGTGTGGCTGCACTACGTTAAGTGTCGATATACAGAGACACTTCACATCACCGACCAAGTGTAGTTAACTGCATCCACGCAAGGGCAAACCCGCCGCGAGGCGGGGACGCAAAGCCTCCGGTCCATATCGCATGATGCGGATAGCGGGGTTGCCGGCTGCTACGTCGTGGTAGTCGTCACCTCGCTTCTCGCTGCACTTGTTCCGGTTTGCTGTGCGCCCCCATTCCAAGCTCCGCGCGCGGGGCCGACATAATTCGGCGCACTTGTGACTTAAGGACTCGATGTTAAGGGCAAACCCGCCGAAAGGCGGGGACGCAAAGCCTCCGGTCTAACGGATGTGGCAACACATCCCACGATAGCGGGGCCGCCAGTTTGAGTCGTCGCAATGGCCGGTGGATCATCCAGTGCTCCGCTTGCCGACTCTGCTGCCGTTCGTGCCCTTCCATCGACTCGACCGAGACCACGTCGTGCCACAAGCACGACCGCGCGAAAGGTGTGAGTCATGCGAATTGCCAGCACGTTGAGCCGAAAGCTGCGACTAGCTTGTCTCGGCGCGATTTGCAGCACTGCACTTTCCGGATGTTTCGACGATGGCTCAGGCGGTGGCAGCGAACCGCTTGCGGAAGCGCCTCCCGCCGCAGAAGCTCCACCAGCGGCGGAGCTACCCGTCGCCAACAACGCCCCCGAAGTGGAGGGGCAACCCCCGACTGCGGTCACCGCGGGTGAGGCTTACACCTTCACTCCCGTCGCCTCTGACGCCGATCAGGATTTCTTGGAGTTCTCGATTACGAACAAGCCTGAGTGGGCTACGTTCAGCACCGATACGGGTACGCTTTCGGGCACGCCGCCCGACACCGCCGTCGGGGAGACGAACGACATCACAATCACAGTGAGCGACGGGCGCGACACTCGCTCGATCGGCCCCTTCAAGATCAAGATCAACTCACGCGATTCGACATCTCCGGCCAACAATTCCCCGCCTACCGTGAGCGGCACAGCGCCGGCGTCAGTGGTCGTCGGCCAGACGTACTCGTTCCAGCCGGTTGCCACCGATGCCGATGGCGATGCACTCCGCTTTGCGATTTCCAATCGACCGTCCTGGTCATCCTTCAGCACGTCCACGGGCCGACTGACGGGCGCACCGACAGCTGCGCAAGTGGCTACCTATTCGAAGATCGTGATCAGCGTGAGCGACGGGCACACGACCGTCTCGCTCCCCGCGTTCGCAATCCAAGTGATCTCGAACAACCGCGCGCCGCAGATCTCCGGAACGCCGACCACCTCGGTTAAGGCTGGCCAGAGCTACGCGTTCCAGCCCTCGGGTAGCGATCCGGACGGCAATGCGCTCACGTACTCGATCGCCAACAAACCCAGATGGGCGACCTTCAGCACGTCCACGGGACGGCTCTCAGGCACACCGACGGCCGACCACGTGGGCACCTACTCGAACATCGCCATCAGCGTGAGCGACGGCCGAGCGTCAGCCTCCTTGCCGGCGTTTTCGATCGCCGTGCAAGCGGCACCGAACAATGCGCCCAGCATCAGCGGCACGCCAGCGACGAGCGCAGTCGCCGGCACTGCCTACTCCTTTACACCGAAGGCCCAGGATGCAGATGGCGATACGCTGGCGTACACGATCCAGAACCGCCCGAGTTGGGCGAACTTCAGTACGGCAACGGGCGCATTGACGGGCACACCGAGCGCAGCAGGCACGCACTCGAACATCGTGATTAGCGTGAGCGACGGACGCGCCAGCGCCGCCCTGCCGGCCTTCTCGATCGCCGTGGCGAACGCACCCACCGTCGGCAGCGCCAACTTGAGTTGGATGGCGCCCACCCAGAACACCGATGGCACACCCATCGAGGACCTGGCGGGCTATCGCATCATGTACGGCACGAGCGCTTCGACGCTGAATCAGACCATCGAAATCGGTAACGCCAGCGCGACGAGCTACGTCGTCGGCAACTTGCAGTCGGGGACGTACTACTTCGCTGTGAAGGCGTACACCAGCTCAGGGGTGGAAAGCGGTCTGTCGAACACCGCGAGCAAGACGATTCCTTGATAGAGGCTGTTCGATCGGATTCGCGCGCTGTTCGAGTCCGACCCGACCGCGCGAATCAATGCTCGTGCGATTCCGGAGGAATCGGCTGGCGCACTCTTGAAGCGAGTTGCTCGCGAAGCTCGCGAACCGCGGACATCGAGGGCACGAGTTCTTCCGCTCGATCGAGAAATGCCTCTGCTGCGATGAATTGCTCCGTGTCGTAGGCGCGCTCCGCCGCCTGGAGCAGCGCGAACGCGAGCGTCTGGGCCTCGGCTTGCACAGCTGCGTCGCGAGGAGCTCGTTTCATCGCTAGCTGCAGCTGCTCAAACGCACTTGTACCGTCGGGGGTGAGTAGATCGCCCGCCTGGCGACGCGCGCGTGCGACTTCGAGCATCTCTTCGATCTCACGTTGCAACGTCGCTTCGCGCGCCTGCTCGAGCGCATGCCGGGTCGAGGCGAGATCAGGCAGGGCGAGATTGAACTCGCGGTCCAGAAACTGTGCGGCCTCCAAACGGCGTGCGGCCGCATCGAAGTCGTTCTCGCTGATGGCGACGTTGGTGCGCGTGAGCAGCTGTTGTCCGATCGTAGTGGCGACGATCGCGACACGGACATCGTCTGGCGCAAGCGCAGCTGCCGCTCTCACCGTCTGTGGCGCGTCATTGAGCCGGCCGACTTCCACCATCCGGTGCGCCTCCCGCAAGAGGATGTCCACGCGCGCGGGCGGCGCGATAGCTACGGGACGTCCATCATCCGACGGTGCAACCAGTTGCGACTTCGCAGGGGACGGCGCCGCAGAAACAGCCGCTGGCGGCGCAACGATCTCGTCGGACTGCAACGCATGACGTACCGCAAAGGCGATGAGCGCGGCGCTCACTAGCGCGGCGGCTCCACCCACTATGAGCACGCTATGCTGGAAGAGTCCCTGCCAGACCTGTACGCGAGCCATCTCGCGCACGGTTGCCAACCCGAACTGTTCACGCTCATTGAGCTCGTGATAGCGGCGCACCGATGCCGCGATGAATTGGCGAGCACGTCCCGGCGACAGCGGTTTGTGGGCGTATCGATAGACGATTCCCGAGGTGAGCAAGGAAGCCGCCGCCGCTTCATCTTCCCGCCTGCCGGCAGCCATGAGCACGACGCCGGGAAACTGCGCGTGCAGACGCGTCAATAGCAGGTGCACGTCGCCTCGCAGACAGGGCAGATCGATCAGCAAGATGCCGCACCGACCAGCAACGAGATGCTCGACGGAGCTCTCTGCAGTTGCGGCCGGGACGAACAGCAGCTCTCCTTCCGCTGCCGCCTGCATCGTGGCCAGCAGTGAGGCATCGGTGGAGAGAACGACGAGATGGACGAATGAGCTGAGAGGCGATCCCTCAGGCCTGATCGTATCGCGCGCAGCGTATGGGTTGGGACGAGTGACCGACACGACAATACGCGACATTGCCTCAAGGCGGCCACGACGTGCGGCCCTTGAGGTTGGGGCCGACTACTCCAGGCAGACGACCAGCTGCGCCGAATGGCTACGCCAGTTGATCGGAATCACGAAGGAACGAATGTTGTCCGGCGGTGCCACCTTGTCAGGTTCGCCAGCCACCACCTGCGGCACTGAGATCATGAAGTCCTTGCCGAAGTCCCTGCGCGCGTTACCCGAGATCGTGTTGGCTACTTCGCCAACGAGGTCACGCATGTTCTCTTCGGTAAGCTCGGTCTCACCCATGCGCATGAGCATCACCGTCAGCATCGGGCGCGACGCGGTGAAATACACGATGCCCCGGCGCTTGCCGGCGATGTTGATGAGGCCTGTGAACTCCTGCACCGTCGGCTTACCCTCCTGCACGATGTACGGAGAGCCGACCGACGCCGGCTGGTTGGCAGCCGTTTCGAAGTAGTGTGTCGTGCCTTCGACGAAGGTTTCCAATTCGACTTTAGTCATCATTTCCGGCACCCCTCAACAGCTCTTCCAGCGCCTCCGTGAGCTGGCGATCCGTGAATGGTTTGCACAAGAAGCCGTTGGCTCCGCGCTTGAGCGCTTCAATCGCAGTAGCTTTATCGGACAGAGCGGAGATCACCAGGATAAGAACATCCGGCTTGATCTTCACCAGGTTTTCCACGCATTCGATGCCATCCATTTCCGGCATCGTGATGTCCATCGTCACGACATCCGCCGGTTCTTTGCGGAACGCCTCAACGGCGAGTCGACCGTTGGCTGCGGTGGCAATCACGTGCAGGCGATCGATCTTGAGCTCGCGTTCGATCTTGCGACGAATGATGTTGGAATCGTCGCAAATCATGAGCTTGAGCTTGTTGTTCGTCAACGGTTGAGCCGAGGCGCTGGCAGCCATGGAATCCCTCTTTTTTCGTATTAAGCCGCGACGGCGCTTGCGCTCGCCGGCAACCAGATCTTGAACTTGGAGAAGCGACCGCCAGCCGATGCGCTGCCCCGCCGGGACAGTGGCGCGGCCGACCGATCG
>CBJNAT010000076.1:0-8539 GCA_966434585.1 uncultured Gammaproteobacteria bacterium
ACACATCGGCGAGCTTCCGGCGCTGCTCGAACAGGAGCGCGAGCCGACATGACCGCGCCCGGCGCCACGAGGTCGATCGTTTCATTGAACTGCGAGAAGCTGGCGCGGGCGTCCAGGTTCGTGGTCGCCCCGACCCCTATGACGTGCCGGCAAATGGCCGGGATCGACCGATTCGACGTGCTGCAGATGGGCAAGGACACGCCCGTCGTGACAGGCTCGATCTCCGATTCGTTGATGGCGCTAGATCGAAAGACACAACAGTTCCATACGTTCAGAGTGCCTTACCCGCTGGGCTTCTACACGCGTTGGCTCGACGGGCGCATCGACGATGCGCGCCAGGGCTGGAAGGGACGCGCGTATTGGGCAACCTACTCGATGATTCCCGTGTGGCACCAGGAAGGCGGCGATCAGGGGCGTGGATCGCAGCTGGTGAAATTCCAGCTGCGGCCCGATCCGCTGGCACAGTGAGTCTTCAGTGCGCCGTCGCCTGCAGGTCGAGGATTGCACTCGCCAGCGCGCGCGCTTCATCGGCACTCAAAAGCCGCTCACGCGGAATCATCGGTAACGCGCCCCAATTGCCCGCACCGCCGATGAGAATTTTCGCAGCCAGCACTTCCGTCGTGACACGTCGCGGTTGGTGCGCATAGCGCAGCGCCACCGCGCTGAAAGGTGGTCCTATGCGCAGTTCAGTCGCGCTGTGGCAACTGTCGCATTGGTTCGCTTTGCTGAGCGCCTCGAGTTCGCTCGTCGTGATTTTCTTAGTCGGGCGTTGTGGCTGGGCTTCCATCGCCACTGGCACCGGTGCCAGCGATTCGCTCTGGCGACGACGGCGGGAATATTCATCGCCCGGATCGATGAGCAATGCGCGTCGCGAGCCGGCCGAGCGTGCCGGCAACAATCCCGTGCTGGTGGCGAGCAGGCCTGTTTCGGCGTCGACATGCAGCATGCGCAAGTAGCTGCGTTGGCGCGGCAGGGGAATGACACCGAAGGAGTGATCTTGCGGATCGAATCGGTAGATCGCATCGGCGTTCGACGTGGCGATCCAGAGCACCTGTCGTCCGGCATCCCATGCAACCGCGTACGGCGCCGCTGCGCGATCGGGTAGGTCGTACACGCCGAGCTGTTTGCGCGCACGCGCATCGTATTCGACGATCTGGCCTGCACCGAACAGCGGTACGTAGAGGATGTCCTTCTCGGTGATGGCCAAGCGCCGCGGGCCTGCAGCCGGTGGCACATCGACGACCGTTTCGAACTCGAGTGTGTCGGTATTGAAGGCGCCGAAGCGACCGTTGAGCTGCGTGTACCAGACGTACTTGCGATCCGACGTGAGCACCGTGCCGTACATGTAGAGATCGTCGAGCCGGACTTCGCCGCTCGTCGCGCCTTGCTCGACCAGCAGCTTCTCCTTCGGCGAGTGCATCTGTGCCACCGTGTCCTGCGGAGCGATGCTACCGAGCGAGTTGCTGGCCACATCGCCAAACCAGAGCCGTCCGCGCCTGTCGTAGTTCACCTTGCCCTGCCAGTCCGTCGCAAAATCGTGCGACACGTAGTACTGACCCGAGGCAGCCTTGCGCTGCACCAGCTGCATCGCATCCGTCTGCGGATCAATGGTGCCGTAGAGCTGTTGGAACAGATACGTGAGCCACACCTTGCCGTCGTGCCCGGTGTAGATCGAATGCGGGCCGGTCTCTCCCTGGAAGGGAATCGGCAACGCCTTCTGCGCTCCCGTCTCAGGATCGATCTTGTAGATGTGATCGCTCGACACATCCACGACCCAAAGTTTGCGCGGCTTGCCCGCTAGCAACGCTTCGCGCGTGCCCACGGCGTTGAACTTCCTGCCCGGCAGGTTCGCAATGAAGTACTCGCGAATTTGGGTATGCGGTGTCACCGCGAGCGGCGCCCCATACGTGTATTCGATGTGATCCAGTCGCTCTGGCAAATACTTCGCGAGCACTTCCGCAACGGGCTCCAGGTACTGCGCCTCCTTCCCGCCGAGCTGATACGAGTACTGGCCACCCATCGCATTGGAGAAGTACTCGTGCGAGGTGCCGTACATGTATCTGAGCAGCTCCTGCCAGCCGATCTTGCGGCCCTCGTGGGTGCGGCTCACCTCCGAGTTGTCCAGCAAGTGCACGAAATTGCGCATGTCCGAATGAGCGATCTGGTGGCATGCCACACATTCGCGCACGACGAGCGCCTTGTCAGGTTCTGCGTGCGGGATGGCTTGGAGCCAGGCGGACGCGGGCGCGGTGTCGATGTGGTTGCGTTGCGGTTGCATCACGAGCACGACGTCGACCGCTCGCCTTGCAGCACTGGGCAACGTCGCGGGTCCCCGCTGCGGAAACACCATCTGATAACCGAGCGCTCTCGCTTCGACGGTGATGCGCGAATAGAGCGTCTCCTTCACTCGCTTTGGGAACGCAAACCGTCCCGCATCGTTTGTGAATACTGTCGTCGCGTCCGCCCCGTCGGTCTGCGCGGGCTGCGTGAGAATCACTTGTGCCTGTCTGACGGGATTGCCATTGAGATCGCGCACCTCTCCCGTGACGAGGATGTCGGTGTCCTGGGCGAAGGTTATCCCGGACGCGAGCAGCAAGAGACTCGCGCATACTGCGATGCGTTGCGAGCGTGTCTGCATGAAGTCCTCCACAGCGCGGCCAGCGATGCGTTGCGCTCGCGGAAGTGATCAGAGCTTGAAGGCCACACTCACACCGTATGTCGCCGGTCGGCCGACGTAGCGCACGATGGCGTCGGAGTTGGTCGAGACGTTCTGCACGTAGAACTCGTCGGTGACGTTGCGGCCGAACACGGTGATCTTCCACCGCTCGTTCGCATCCATGATGCCGGCACGCAAATCGAGCAGCTCGTAGCCGGGCAATCGATAGAGGTCATTTCGACCCCCGAGCACGACGCGCTCACCGCCAACGATTGCCACGGTTTTGCTCCGGGCGGAGAGACCTGCGCCTACGAATCCCAGCCACTCGCCCATGGGCCACTGATAGTCGGCGAGCAGGCGGCCTTGATACTTCGGTGTGTACGGCACTTCGGCGCCATCGAAGTCAGCGATTACGCCTGCGGAATTGATGCCCGTGTACTTCGTGACTTCCGCCGACGTATAGGAGAAGCCGCTACTGATCGTCAGTCCCGCCACGGGCCTTGCCGTGAGCTCGAGCTCCGCGCCTTCCACACGCGACTTGGGAATGTTCACGAGCGCATCGAGCAAGCCGAACACGGGATCGACCAATTTCGACTTGAGTTGCTTGTCCTTGTAGTCGTAGTAGAACGCCGCGGCATTCACTTGCAGCCACGGCTGCGGCATGGCTTTGATACCCACTTCATAGGCAAGTACGGATTCCTCCGTCACGGGCGCGAACTGTGTGTTCGTCGCGGCAGCGAGCGTTGGGAAGCTGCCCGCCTTGAAACCCTTGGCGATGTTCGCGTACAGGAGCACGCGATCGGTGGGTTTGAAATCCGCGCCCACTCGCCACGACACGTTCGACTCGTTCAACTCGTCGACGAACGGGTCGCCCGGAATGAACTGCTCATTCATGTTGAAGCAATCGCCCGGCCCGAGCGGTGGCACGGTCGTGCCGGAGAGGAGATTACCCAGGAAAGTGAACAGTCCGTTCGTTGCACCGTTGTCGGCATCGAAGC
Source organism: uncultured Gammaproteobacteria bacterium (assembly GCA_966434585.1). GTDB lineage: Bacteria > Pseudomonadota > Gammaproteobacteria > Steroidobacterales > Steroidobacteraceae > DATELY01. The sequence goes on from CBJNAT010000076.1 coordinate 3,655, forward strand.
CACAGTTGACCGTATCGCGCTTCGACTTGGTGTAGCGCGCACCTGCCTTCACTGTGATCGTTGGGCGCACGTCGAGCTCGACGTTGCCGAACCCGGCATAGTTGCGCATGTCCTGGTCGCTATAGAAACCCGAGCCGTAGATCCCGAGCGCCGGCGTCGTCGATGAATCCTCGTAGAGATTGACGGCTCTTTCGAACACGCCCGCGCGGTCGTAATTGGCGCCGATCAGCCAGCGGAACTCAGCACTGTTTGCGTTCGCGAGGCGCAGTTCCTGGGAGAAGGTGTGAATGCGTCCTTCATCGCTCACCACGTCGAGGATGTTGTAGAACGTGCCATCGCCTTCTGGAACCTGATCGAGCTCGAAATCGATGTACGACGTCACGGAGGTCAGCGTGACCTCCGGAGCGATGTCGAGCTCGCCGCGCAGGGCAGCCTGGTAGAAGCGGTTGTCCGCGCGCGGCTCCACCTCGGGCGACCAATCGGCGGCTCGCGGACGTTTGGGCGCAGTCGGATACGCAATCACATCCGGTATTGCAGAGGCCGGTTGCTGCGGGTTGGGAAAGATGTATTGGGGAGCTGCAGGATCGGATTGGTCCTTCCAGGTATTCAGGTTGAGCGAGAAACGCAGCGCATCGGACGGCTGCCAATCGAGCAGCACTCTGGCCGCATAGGCTTCAGCGGCACCCGTCTTCTGATCTTCCAATCGATCCGAATAGCCCTTCTGCCACTCATCGCCGTTGAGGACGTGCGCTGCGAATCGTGCGGACAAGGTGTCTCCCAACGGGCCGCTCACGAACCCACTCGCATCCAAGGTGTTGTAGCGACCGAACGCGACGTCCGCTCCTGCGGTCACACCGTCCGTGGGTTTCGCCGCGATGTAGTTGATCGCGCCGCCCGTCGAGTTCTGCCCGAAGAGCGTGCCTTGCGGTCCCTTCAGCACTTCGATGCGATCCAGGTCGAACGCGACCAGCGTTGAGAGGATCGGAAAGGCGAGCGGTGCTTCGTCTATGTACACGCTCACTGCCGGATAGGCAGCGATGGACGATTCGTAGAAGCCGATGCCGCGCAACGTGAACACAGGCGTGTTGTTGTTCGTCACTGCATACGACAGGCCGGGTACGGCTTGCGCTACGTCCGCCAGCGTTCTGATTTGCTGGTCGGCTAGTGTGTCACTGTCGATCGCCGTGATGGTGAGACCGACATCGTTGATGGACTGCGTGCGCTTCTGCGCGGTGACGACTATCTCTTCGAGCGCCGCTGCATCCTGTGCAGCGGTGGTCTGGGTCGCGCTCAAGATCGCGAGCGTGGCCATCGAAAGAACCCACGGCGCTCGCACGCTGCACACGTCCTGCCTCAACACGCGATTCGCTCTCATCGTTCGGTCCCCCAAACTTGTTCGTATGGCAGCACATGACAGCCGGCTGCATGTGCGACTCTGCACGGTTGAAGGCGAGCACCGCGTGTGGGATCGGACAAATCGGTGCGTAGTGTCAGGCCAAAGCGTGCGAGGGGGCTGACCCCGATCACTGTTTCGGCAAGGCGTACGCGATTGTGTAATCACCGAACTTCGTACCGAAGATCGAGTGGCCTCCGGCCGTGAGCACGACGAACTGCCGGCCGTTCGCCATATAGGTCATGGGTGTCGCCTGTCCACCGGCTGGGAGGCGCACTTTCCAGAGCTCCTTGCCCGATACGGCATCGAATGCTCGGAAATAACGATCGAGTGTGCCGCCGACGAAAATCAGTCCGCTGCGTGTCGTCAGTGTGCCGCCCATGTTCGGTACGCCCATGGGCAACGGCAGCAGACTGGGTATGCCGAGCGGGCCAGAGTCTCTTCCCGTACCGAGCGGACGATTCCATAGCACTCGGCCCGAGGTGAGGTCGATAGCGGCGAGTCCGCCCCATGGTGGTTGACTGCAAGGCACTTGCAGCAGACTCAACCAGGGACTCTGCTCCCAGGAGAAGGGCGTGCCTTTCATCTCGGTGCCCCAATGCGATACGGCTGTGGCTTGCACCTGCTGCGCTCGCGGCACGAGACGTCCGCGCCACGGCACCGTCAGAAAATTCGCGACCGCAACGTTGCGATCGACGTCGATCGATACGCTGCCCCAGTTCACCCCGCCCGTGAGCCCCGGCATGATGATGGTGGTCTCGAGGCCAGGTGGTGTGAACATGCCGTCGTAGCGTGATTGCCGGAACTGAATGCGGCAGAGCATTTGGTCTATGGGCGTCACGCCCCACATCGAGCTTTCTTCGAGCGCCGGCATCGGGACCGTCACTGCCGAGAACGGCTGCGTCTTGCTCACCCAATCCCCGGGTGCGGCGCCTTGCGGTACTTCGCGCTCGGTGACGGGCACGAGGGGTTCTCCCGTTCGTCGATCGAGCACGTAGATGTCGCCGCGCTTCGTCGGTTGCACGAGCGCGGGCTTCACACCGCTCGGCGTCCGCCAGTCGATCAGCGAGGGTTGCGAGGAAACGTCGTAGTCCCACAGATCGTGGTGAACGGTCTGGAAAGACCAGCGCGGTCGTCCCGTCGCCAGGTCGAGCGCCACCACGGCGCTGCCAAATTTTTCATCGAACGAACGACGCTTGCCGCCCCAGAAATCCGGACTCGAATTGCCCATCGGCACATAGAGCAGACCGAGGGTCTCGTCTGCAGCAAACATCGCCCAGGAGTTGGGCGTGCTGCGCGTGTACGTTTCGCCGGGCCGCGGTGCGCCGATGCGATCCGGCACGCCCATGTCCCACGCCCATCGCAGTTCGCCGCTATGCGCATCGAAAGCGCGAATCACGCCTGATGGCATGTCGATCGATTGATTATCGAAGACGAGGGTGCCCAGCGCGACGATGTCGCCGACCACCGTTGGATTCGATGTCGTGTAGTTGTCGTAGGGACGAGCATCCCCCATGCCCTCGCGCAGCGAGATCTCCCCGTGCTCGCCGAAGGATTCGCACGGTGTGCCCGTCGCGGCATCGACAGCGAGCAAGCGGCCATCGATCGTTGCGGCGAGGATCCGGGTCGGACAGTCGGTGCTGCCCGGCGACGCTTCGTAATAAGCGACTCCGCGACAAGTGCGGATGGAATACTGCGCCTCATCGACGCGCGGATCGTGGCGCCACAGCTCTGCGCCCGTTTGTGCATCGATCGCAATCAGAACGTTGTTGGGTGTACACGTGAACAGTCGCCCGCCGACCTGCAATGGCGTCGCCTCTCCCGAAGATGTCGGATTCGGCGCATCGCCCGAGCGATGCACCCATGCCACTTCGAGCTCGTGAACGTTGTCCTTGTTGATTTGAGTGAGACTCGAGAAGCGCGTGCCCGCAAGGGTGTTGCCGTAGTGGCGCCGGTCATCAGCCGCCGGCGATGCGCTGGCGGCGACCAGCGCTCGGGATGGCGAGGTCTGTGCCGGTGCGCGCCACTGGGGCTGCAGGAATGAAACGACCACCGCAACGAAGCATACGGCTGGCGCAATTCCGCTCAGTTGGCCGCCGCGGACGAGAAAGCCCCGCAAGCTCGCGATCCATAGCCATACACCGAGAGCAACGGGCAAGCCCAGCCGCGCCGCCAACGCCCAGGGATGCAGGCCCGCTTCGAACACCGACCACGCCAAGGTGCCGAGCAGCAGTGCAGCGTATAGACGGTCGGCCGCAACGTGCCGGCGCCATAGCAAGATTCCGCAGGCAAGGCTCATGACGCCCGCGATGAGGTAGTAGGGAGAGCCGCCCAGAACGGCCAAGTGCAGTCCGCCGGCAACGAGTGCGACACCGAACACGGCGAGCACGCTGGCAAGCACATAAGCGCGGCGCTGTCGTTCGCTCTGCGGAGCGACACGAGGCGCCGGCGTTTCGATGAGTTCTCGTTCTCTTGCGCTCGCCACGTTCATCCGGACTTCCCTCGAAGGCCTGCATTCTGGAAGCGCCGGGAAGCACCGTCATTGGAGTGCCGTCATAAAGCGAGTGTAGTAGTGAGCAACGCGCGAGCGAGCATCGATTGCGATCGGGGGTGGATCGACGGCAAGCACCAATTCTAAGACTTGCGCGCTGCGATCAGCTTCGCCATCTCCGCGCGCCGGGCGCGACGTCCGTCTTCCATTTGCATGCGTGCTGGATCGGGTGCTCCGTTGGGCAGTGCGTCCAGGATGTCGTCGCAGAGCTCGCGCATTTCGTCTTTGAACTCCGCGTGGGGGAAGATGTAGAAGTCGTTACGTTGGATGCCGCGTAACACCGCGCGGCCCACGTCTACGGGATCCATACCGACGGACAGTACGTGGTCGAGCCGTTTGATCTGCTCCGCATCGACGTGATACCCGGTGTTCGCCAGCGATTGGGGTCGCGTATGCACGGCCTCGTGAATATTGCGAAGCCTGGCGACAGCATCGAGACGCCGATGCCGTGGGGCGCGAGATCGTAACGCAACGATTCGGTGAGACCGCGCACGGCAAACTTGGACGCGCAGTAAATCCCCATCCCAGGTCCCGTGATGAAACCAGCCATCGATGCGGTGTTTACGATGTGGCCGCCTTCGCCATGCGCGCGCAGCTTCGGAATGAACTCCTGGCAGCCGTTCACGACGCCCCAGAAGTTGACGTTCATGAGCCATTCCCAATCTTCGTACGTCGCCGCTTCCATCGGTCCGAAGATGCTCACGCCGGCGTTGTTGCACACGAGGTGAACCTTGCCAAAGACGCGAACGGTTTCGTCGGCCGCAGCGGCGACCTGCTTGCGGTCGGCAACGTCCAGTCTGATGGCGTGCACTTCGCGATTGGCGGCCTGGAAGAACTGCATCGCGGTGTCGAGATGATCCTGCCGCACGTCCGCGATCACGATCTTCATGCCTGCCTCGCTGAACACTTTCGCGAGTCCGAGGCCGATGCCGCTGGCACCG
>CBJNAT010000077.1:0-8456 GCA_966434585.1 uncultured Gammaproteobacteria bacterium
ACCGAAAGGCTGATGCAGAGGATATGAGCGAGCACGTTGCAACCATGAGCCTGCCGCAGAGCGTCGCTGAAGTGACGCTTGAGTGGTTGAGCAATGCCTTGCAAACGCGTTATCCGGGAGCATGCGTCACCGCGATGAGCGTCGCCGGTGCGCTGGTGGGCACTGCCAGCAAGCTCAAGTTGAACCTCGAGTACAACGAGGTCGGCGCAGCTCATGCCCTACCGCGAACAGCTTACTTGAAAGGCGGATTCCACGGCCGAGCGCAACGGGAACTGGCCGGTCGTGCGTACGTGCAGGAAGGATTGTTCTATCGCGATCTCGCTCCGCAGCTGAGCGTCAACTTGCCGGCCTGCTACTTGGCTATCGTCGATCCCGAGACGAACCAGGGCATCGTTCTGCTGGAAGATCTAACGCAGCGCGGCGTCACGTTTGGAAGGGCGACGCAGCCGTTGAGCGTGACTGGAGCCGCAGCAGCTTTGGATGAGCTCGCCAAACTGCATGCGTGTGGGTGGCAAGCCCCGTACGTGCCCACGTTGACGATGTGGCCAGGTGTGATTCGCGAAACGATGGATCACCTGCTGACGCCCGAATATTGGGGGCCGATGCTCGATCGTGAGTTGGCCGATGTGGTGCCCGCCGCACTGCGCGACGCCCCGCGAGTGAAAGCGGCCCTATATCGGATGTGGGAAGCGTTTGAGAACACGCATCGATGCCTCATCCATGGCGATGCACACCTCGGCAACATGTACTTCGAATCGGAGACTCGTCCGGGATTTCTTGACTGGCAAAGCCCCATGGCCGGTCCTTGCCTCGATGATGTGACGTACTGCCTCATCGGATCACTCAGCATCGAGGATCGCCGTACGCACGAGCGGGAGTTGCTGCAGCACTACTTGAATCAGCTTGCCCACTACGGCGTTGCGCCACCGTCGTTCGCAGCAACGTGGCACGCCTATCGGCAACAGGTGATGCACGGCTTCATGTGGGTGAGCACGCCGCCCAGCATGCAACCGGACGATGTCGTGGCTGCGAACACCGAGCGCTTTTGCGCAGCGCTCGAGGATCTCGAAACACTGCACGCGCTCGCGGCCTAGAAGCAAAGGTAATCAACGTGGATCTGCGCTACGACGCTCGTTACGAAAGCTTCCGCACCGAAGTGCGGGACTTTCTTGCGTCGCATTGGCTGAAGAAGAGCGGTGATGGCAAGGCCAAGCGTGAAGCCGCCGCGCGTTTCCGGGCGCAAGCGGTGGAAGCAGGCTACTTGTATCGTTCCGTGCCTCGAGCGTACGGCGGTTCGGAGCAGCCGGTCGATTTACTGAAAGCGCAGATCATCCGCGAAGAGTTCACGCGTATGCGTGCACCGATGGAAGTGCCCGGCGTGGGCACGGCGATGCTCGTGCCCACGTTGCTCGAGCATGGCACGCCGGCACAGAAGGAGCGCTTCATCCCGAAGACACTCACGGGTGAGTATCTCTGGGCGCAAGGTTATTCGGAGCCGAATGCAGGCTCTGACGTGGCCTCGCTCAGAACGCGAGCCGAGCTCGTCCACGGCGAATGGATCATCACCGGGCAAAAGATCTGGTCGACGCTGGCGCAATTCGCCCGCTTCATGTTCCTGCTGGCGCGAACGGAGCCGGATGCAGCCAGCAAGCACGCGGCGATCTCGTATCTGCTCATCGATTTGAAACAGCCCGGTGTCACCATCCGGCCGCTGAAGCAGATCACCGGCAGCGCCGAATTCTGCGAAGTGTTCTTCGATGCGGCGAAGACGCCTGCGGATTGGATCGTCGGTGCGCGTGGCGATGGCTGGCGAGTATCCAAGTCGACGCTGTCGCACGAGCGCAGCGCCCTCGGTGGCGCGAACACCTCCGTCACGCTCTTCGAGAAGCTCGTCGAGCTCGCGCGCTCATCAGACTACGAAGGACAACCCGCCATCGAGCACCCGGTGATTCGCGAACGGCTGGCCGTGCTCGATGGCTACGTGCAGTCGCATCTGTATTCGAGCTATCGACAATTGTCGATGGCCTCGCATGGTCAGGATCCCGGTGTCGTGACGCTGATGAACAAGCTCGTGAGCACGAACATCGGTCACGAAGTGGCGAAGCTCGCACGCGATCTGATCGGCGACAGCTTCCTGTTGGCGCCAGCCGCCGAAGGCACCCGAGATGCGGGCCCGGAGAAGTGGATCAATCAGTTCATGGGCTCGTTAGGGATAGCCATCGCCGGCGGGACGTCGAACATTCAACGCAATCTGATCGGCGAGCGCGGGCTTGGCCTGCCGCGCGACCGTGTAGCGAGGGAGTGAGATGAACTTCCTGCTCTCGGAACAGCAGATCGAAATGCAGCATGCGCTCGAGCGCATGCTCAAAGAGTGTTGCAGCGCGACGCGACTGCATCGCGTGTTCGATGGCGACACCGGATTTGATGAAGCGCTTTGGAACTCGCTTGCGCAGATGGGTGTTCCCGGATTGCTCGTGCCAGAGACATTCGGTGGCGCCGGACTAGAACTGATCGACCTTGCTCTGTGTGCAGAGCTGCTCGGCGCGGCCGCCGCGCCAGCACCTTTCCTTGGACACAGCCTCGCGACACTTGCGATCACTCTGGCGGGCAGCGATCGTCAGAAGCGCAAATGGCTGCCGAAGTTGGCAACCGGCGAGCTCATTGGCGCGATGGCGTTCGGTGAGGGTGAGTCGCGCTGGGAGCCCGAGCAGTGGCGGCTCGAAGGACACTCGCAAGTCAGCGGTACAAAATCATTCGTGACGTTCGCGCCTCAGGCGAGTCTCTTCGTGATGGGCGTGCAAGGCCCGGGGCTCGCGATTGTCGAGGCGAATGCTGATGGGCTTTTGATCGAGCCGCTCGACAGCATCGACCGCACGCGCCGCTTCTCGCGACTGATCTGCGATGCGACGCCGGCAGAGGCACTGCCTGAAGGCGCACAGCACGCCGAACGCATCTGCGATGCCGCACTCGTATTGCTCGCAGCCGATGCCTTCGGCGGCGCATCGCGCTGTGTCGAGCTGGCGGTCGAGTACGCCAAAGTTCGCGAGCAGTACGGCGTGCCCATCGCGCAGTTCCAAGCGCTCAAGCACCAGCTCGTCAACATGGCCGTGGAGATCGAGCCTGCGCGGGGGCTGTACTGGTTTGCTGCTCACGCGTTCGATCACTTGCCAGAGCAGAGCGCGCGGGCCGCAGCGCTCGCGAAAGCGCATCTGACCGACCGCTTCCTGCAGATCGCGCGCGACAGCGTCGAAGTGCATGGCGGCGTGGGCTACACCTGGGAGTACGACATCCAGATCTACTTCAAGCGGGCCATGTTCGATTACGCATATCTTGGTCAGCCTGCGGCGCATCGTGCTCGTTACGCGGCTTTGGCGGGGTGGTGATCAGGGTCTTGACTCATGTGCAACAAGCAGCGACCGGGGATTTCTCGAGCTTGGAAGACAGTAGGTGCTCACTGGTGTGCGCGTCGATGGCTCGTTGGAGGCCACGTAAGGACGGGACACTCGCGAACATGTTTTTGTAAATCCGTTATCTGAAGGGGGAAATGCAAATGAAACAGTCATTGTTGATATCCATGGTGCCGATGATCCTGTTCGGCGGTACATCGGTTTCGCTAGCGCAGGAGGCTCCGGCGGAGAAGAGCGAGCTGACTCTGGAAGAAATCGTCGTGACCTCACGGCGCGTCGAAGAGAGCCTACAGGATGTGCCGCTCGCGATCACGGCGCTCACGCCTCAGGATCTGGTCAGCCGTGGCTTCGAGCAGTTGCAGGATCTGCAGCGTGCGGTGCCGTCGTTCCAGGCAACCCCCACCACGGGTCGTCGAACCTCGCAGATCTTCGCGATTCGCGGCCAGAAGGCCGACGACGTGTTGCTCACGCAGGATCAGGCCGTGAGCGTCTACATCGGCGGTGTCGTGCAAGGTTTCCCCTATGGCGCCGGGGTGCTCGGTGCCCTGGACGTGGCTTCTCTCGAAGTCGCGAAGGGACCTCAAGGAACGTTGTTCGGCCGAAACACGACCGGCGGCGCAGTGGTGATCACGCCGAATGAGCCGACGGACCAATTCGAAGGCAGCGTCCGCATCGGGGCCGGCGATTATTCGCTCCTCACAGGCGAAGGTGTCGTCAACGTGCCGATCTCCGACACGGTCGCATTGCGTGCCGCAGCGACCTATACCAAGCATGACGGGTACGTCGAGAATCTCGACGATGGTTCGGGGGATTTCTACGATCGCGATGACTATGCCGCGCGTGTCTCCTTGAAGTTGAGTCCGTCGGATGCGCTCACGTCGACGTTCATGCTGGATCTTTTCAAAGCGGACGACAACGGCGCCGCGGTGAAGCTGACGGCCGTGAATTTGGCCACGCCGCTTGGCCGCCTGTACGCGTCAGGCTTCGCGGCCAACCAGGGCGATAAGTTCTTCTCGTTGCATTCGGATGTGGACAACTTTTCCAAGGTGACGGTCTGGGGTGCCTCGAACACAACCACGCTCCACCTAAACGATTCGATCTCACTGAAGAACATCGTTGCCTACCGCGATCTGGATCTCGAAGACCTGACGGACTTGGATGGGGTGAGTCGCTTCACCACCGGCGTGCCTGCGAGTCTCGTGGGAGGCAACTGCGCGCTCATTCCGCAACTGGGACCGCTCGCCACGTTGCGCGGCGGCTTGTGCAATCTGCCGTTCCAGTTCGATAGCCAGCAATTCTCGCGAGCTCAGCAGTTCACGGAAGAACTGCAATTGATCGGCAAGGGTGAGCGCCTGAACTGGATCGCTGGCTTGTACTACTTCGATTTGCATGGGCGCGACGGCTCGATCGCCAAACAGTTCACGCTGACCAACCAACGGTCGGTCTCGGGCGCGACGGGTGGTTTGGAGAACAAGAGCTACGCGGCGTTTGCGCAGGGCACGTACGCACTGACAGACACCGTGAACCTCACGCTGGGTGCGCGCTACACGAAAGACAAACGCGAGCTGACGACCCAGGCGCGATTGCTCGATCCGCCGTTTCCGGCGGCAGGGCCGTGTAATCTCATCGGCGCAAATGGTAGTCGGCTTCCAGCCGACGCGTGCGAGTTGAACGTGGATGCGGATTTCAGCGAGCCGACGTGGAATGCGTCGCTCGATTGGAAATTCGCGCCGGGCCAACTGGCCTATCTCGCGCATCGACACGGCTATCGATCGGGTGGCCTGAATGGCCGCGGCACGACGCCCTCCACGTTGGAGCCGTTCGATCCTGAGACCGTCGATGACTACGAACTCGGCTACAAGTCCGACTTCTATGTGGGTGGACAGGCCGTGCGCTTCAATGCCGCCGTGTACTACCAGGATTACAAGGACATTCAGCGGCTGAATGCCTTCGTGCTGAACGGTATCTTGCAGAACACGATCGTGAATGCGGCGTCGGCCACGATCAAGGGCGGCGAGCTCGAGCTTACATGGTTGCCGATCGCCGACTTGGAGCTGAGTGGCTACTACGCCTACGTCGATGCGAAGTACGACGACTTCCCCGCATGTAGCGCAGCATCGACGACTACGACCGGCTGCATCCCCATCGACAAGAGCGCGAACAAGTTCTCCGGCATTCCGAAGAACTCGGCAGGTGCGACGGTGCGCTATCGACTGCCGTTCGGTCCGAACGTCGGAGATATCTGGCTGACTGGCAACGGCTACTACCAGAGCGCCGTGGCATTGACGGCCGAGAACCGGGTCGACTCCTTCGGGCTCACTTGTCAAGGCGTCAATCAGGACAGCTACAAGGTGTACAACGCCCGCGTCGATTGGGAGAACGTGACGGGTCACCAGAACCTCACGGTTTCCGCCTGGGGCAAGAACCTGAACCAAGCCAAGTACTTCACCTCGGGTTTGTGCCTCTACAACAACGTCGGGATCACGCAAACCTACCTGGGCGATCCGCGCACGTACGGCGTCGAGTTCGCCTACAAGTTCGGCGGTTGATGCATCCGAAGCAGCCCCTCTCGCGTCGAGAGGGGCTGCGTTGGCTGTCCCCGACGCGGCAGCTTCAAGTGCGCGCTGTGCAATCGAATTGCCTGTTTCCATGAGGAGCGCTGCATGAGCATCGATGAAATCGTCACCGGATTGCATCGTCAACTCATCGACTGCAGTCCGGGCTCGTATCGAGTCTGGCAGGAGCAGCTCGAGTGCTTGCCGGATGGCGTCGGCAATCGGTGGGGGTTCACGCGTCCGTTTCCGATCGTGGCGAAGCGCACGGAAGGCGCGCGCCTGTGGGATGAAGACGGCAACGAGTTCATCGATTGCCAGATGTCGCAGGAAACGCTGCTGCTCGGCAATTCGCCGGCCTCTTCACTCGAGGGGCTGCGCGAAGCATTGAAGAAGGGTCTCGGCTTCGGCGTCGTGCATCGCAACGAAAGCGTGCTGGCGCGGCTGGTGATGGAGCATTACCCGAGCGTCGAGAAGCTGGTGTATTGCACAACGGGAACGGAGGCCAATCACTGCGCCTTGCGTCTGGCGCGCGCTTTCACGGGTCGCAACATGGTTGCCAAATTCGAGGGCGGCTTTCATGGCTGCGTCGAGTTCCTGCAAGGCAGCTCGATGTTTCACGCGCACGGCCCGAATGGCGAGGCCAACTCCATCGAAGATCCTTTGATGGTGCCGGAATCCGCCGGACTCTTGCCCCAAGCCGTCGAGAACACGCTCGTGCTCCCGTTCAATCACAGGGCCGCATTCGACAAGATTCGTCGCCATGCGGATCAGTTGGCTGCGGTGATCATCGAGCCGTTGCAAGGTCCGTCCTGCTGCGTCGCCGAGCTTGATTTCATTCGCGAGCTGCGGGAGGTCACGCGCGAGACCGGCGTGCTCCTCATCTTCGATGAAGTCATCACGGGCTTCAAAATGGCCCTGGGCGGCGGGCAATCCGTATTCGGCGTAAAGCCGGATCTGACGACGTTCGGCAAGACATTGGGCGGCGGACTGCCTTTGAGCGCAGTGGGTGGCCGTGCGGACATCCTGGCGCATATGTCCTTGCAACGGTATCCACGCACAGTGATCTACGGCGGCACGCATGCGGCACATCCGGTCATGCTGGCGGCCGGTATTGCAACGCTCTCGCACCTGAGCGCGCACCCGGAGCTGTACGAGCGACTGGAGCGGTACTTCACGAGCATTCGCGACACATTGAACTCGTTCTGCCGCGAACAGGGCATCAAAGCCGCGGTGCATGGGCGGGGATTCATGGTGAAACTCCATCTCGTCGATGGTGAGTACCGCAACATCCGCGATATGGCCCGCGAGCATCCGAAGGCGCGCGAGGTGTTCTTGCTTCTGCAACGCGTGAATGGGCTGCACACCGCGTTGGACGGTCTGTGCATTCTGTGCAGCGAGACCACTGACGCGGATGTCGAACGCATCATCGAGATTCACCGCAAGTCGTTGCTCGATCTGCGTGGCTACGGGCTCGCCTGAGTGTGCACCCAACAGGAGCTTGAGATTTTGCATTCGATTGAATCGAGAGGTTAGTGGCCGTGCATGAATACCTGTAGCGAAACGCTCAACCAAAGCGTACGTCTACGCCGCTTTCCTGCAGCGGGGCCACTCGTCGCAGAAGACTTCGAAATCGTCAGCGAGCCGCTGCAACCGCTGCGCGACGGTCAGATTCGTATCCGAACGCGCTACGCGTCCGTCGACGCCGGCCATCGTGCGATGATCGATCCCAACTCCGATTACGTGGTCAAGCTCGCACCGGGCGATCAGGTGCCGTGCGCGGGTGTGGTGGGGCCGCTGATCGAATCGCGTCACAGCGATTTCAAGCCGGGTGACTACGCGCTCGCGTTCACGTTCGGCGCTTGGCAGAAGTACTTCGTTCCCAACGCAGCCATGGGTCCTGTTCTCAAAGTGGACCCGGCCGTGGAACCCTTGCATGCCTACATCGGCGTGCTCGGCCTGGTTGGCTTCACGGCCTACATCGGCATCTTTGCAATCGGCAAGCCGAATGCGGGCGAGACTGTGGTCGTATCCGCTGCCGCCGGCGCGGTCGGGGCTGTAGCCGGACAACTCGCGAAGATTGCAGGCGCACGCGTCGTTGGCATCGCGGGCGGAGCCGACAAGTGCAGGTTCGTCACCGAGCAGCTGGGCTTCGACGCCTGCGTCGACTACAAGGCAGGCGCTTTGGACTCACAATTGCAGGCCGCTTGTCCGAACGGGATCGACGTGTATTTCGAGAACGTCGGCGGTGCGGTGCTGGAAGCCGTTTGGCCGCAGCTCAACGTGTTCGGTCGAGTCGTCATGTGCGGCCAGATCTCGCAATACGCCGGCGCCATGCCGCCCGGACCGAACCTGTTCGCGTGCACGTTGAAGCGATTGACCATTCGCGGGTTCCTCGCGTTCGATCACTACGATTTGCTGCCTGAGTTTCAGGAGCGGGTCGGGCGTTGGTATCGCGAAGGGCAGCTTCGTCACTTCGCATCCGTCGCCGAAGGCT